>JAUVKB010000020.1 GCA_030596405.1 Deltaproteobacteria bacterium | reverse complement strand
TGGGCATTATAGCCAATACGTGTCTAACCCTTGAGTATCTGCACGACAAGGATTATGACGAGAGTGACGGCGGCACCGACGATGACGCGGACGTGCTTACCGCGCAGCTTGCCATTGAGTTTTAATTCGCGTTTTTAAGTATTGTTATATTTTTTTCTAAAACAACAAAAAAGGCGCAAACAGGAAAATCAAGGCCTCTATTTGCGCCTTTTTGTTTGCTAAAATACGGATGAATTATAATTATTTTTACAAAAGAATTTTTTGCGCTGTCTGCTTTCTGATTTTCATGCCTTTTGCCTGGGGGCTATCTTTTGCCGGGACGGATTCGGATCATCTTCAGGAGAAGGTTTTGCAGACCATTAATCTTTGCAGGCAGACCCAGAAAGACGAAGATGTGTGGGCAGGGAAAAAAGCCGAACTTGTCGCCGAGTATCGTTTGTTGCAATCAGAAAAAGAAGAACTTGAAAGACGGAAAGCCAAAATCGGGGAAAGATTAAAGATCCGGCGTGAGCAGGTCAGGCAGCTTTGTCGAAAGATAAAAGAATCCGCCCGTGTCCGCGCACAGTTGCAGTCCTTTCTTGAATCCGTGTCCGCGCAGCTTGCCGAGTTTATCAAAAATGATCTCCCCTTTCTTCCGGAAGAACGGACGGACAGGCTTGCCCGTGTTGAAGAAGTTATTGAAGAAACTGTTGGAGAAATTGTTGGAGAAACCAGGGCAATATCCGGCAAGGCAGCGGCTGAAAAATACAGAGTAGTTATGGAGGCTCTTGCGATTGAGACGGAATACGGCCGCACAGTAGAGGTTTACCAGGATACGGTTTTTTTTAACGGGCAATCCGTGCTTGCGGATATTCTGAGACTCGGCAGGCTTTCCCTTTTTTGCCGGACTCCGGATGGCAAAATGACCGGGTGGTATGATCCCGCGGCAAAAACCTGGATTTTAATTTCATCAAAATATCGTAAAGATATCAACAGGGCCATGGAGATGGCCCGCCGCGAGAGAACCATAGATATGGTTAAATTGCCGGTAGGAAGGATTGATGTTCCATGAAATCCTTAACGGTATTAATACTTGTTCTGTTTCTTGCTTGTCCGGTTTTAGCCGAAGATATGCGGTCAGCCTTTAAAAAGGCAAAGGCCGACTATAAGGCCGCAGTCGAAGAAAAAAAAGAGAGCAAAAAAAGGATTTTTAAAGACAGGGCATCCCTTGAAACCATGATTGCGCGTCTTAAAGCCGATATCCGCAGTTTGAAATCGGGCGTTCATGTTATGGAAGCTGATTCTGAAAAGTTAAGAGAAAAAGAGAGCATTTTATCAAAGCAGCAGTCTAAGCACGATATGGATATGCGCGAACTTACCGGCACGGTGCGTGTGGTTGCGCGTGACCTTGAAACAGTCTTGAGGCAGTCTCAATTAACGGCGCGTTTTCCCGGCCGGGCGGATCTGCTCAAACCGGTTTTGAACAAAAACAGGTTTCCGGGGATAGACGATTTTAAAACAATAACCGACCTTTTATTTCAGGAAATGGCCCTTTCAGGAGAAGTAGTTCTTGAAAAGGGCTCTTTTGTCAATAATTCGGGAGTAAAGCAATCCGGAGATATATTGACCATAGGCAAGTTTACCGCTGCCTACAGAACAGAAAAAGAAACCGGGTTTTTAAGGTATGCTGGAAATAGCCGGCGTTTTATCGCGCTTTCAGCGCTGCCGTCATGGCATGTAAGGCGGTCTCTTGACAAATACATGAACGGAAAATCAGACGTTGTAAGCCTGGATTTTTCCGGAGGTGCGGCCCTTAAACAGATCACACATAAATCAAGCCTCATAGATCAGATAAAAAACGGGGGCCCCCTGGTCTGGCCTATTATAATCATAGGCCTGGCCGCTTTAATAATAGCAATAGAACGGTCTGTTTTTTTAAAACGCGTTCATTTCAACACCGACCGTGTAATGGGTAAAGTCAATGAACTGGCTCTTCTGGGAAAATGGCATGAATGTGACAAGATGGTAAAAGAAGGAAAAGGACGGCCCGTGGATAATGTTTTAAAAGCCGGTCTTTACGCCAGGGCCGAAGGAAGAGAGACGTTAGAAAGTGTGTTACAGGAGGCTGTATTAAAGGAGCTTCCCAGGCTTGAGCGGTTTTTGCCGACCCTTAACATTATGGGAGCGGTTTCTCCGCTGTTGGGGCTTTTAGGCACTGTTACAGGCATGATCAGCACTTTTCACGTTATTACTTTATACGGAACAGGCGATCCGCGTATGATGTCCGGAGGCATCTCCGAAGCCCTGGTGACGACCATGCTCGGTTTGGCCGTAGCAATCCCGATTATGCTTGCCCATAATTTTTTGAGCCGGCGCGTAGAACATATAGTCGGGGATATGGAAGAAAAAGCTGTTGCCCTGACCAATATCATACACAGGGAAATAACGCTGATTGAATAAATTTTACACATCATTATTAATTCTATTTTGGCACAACCTAAGAATAAATTAAGAATAAATGCAAATAACAGCAAATGCTTATGAATATCTTTGCCCCGGCGGATTTGTGATGATTCCGATTATTCTGGGCTCTTTCTGGATGTGGGCGCTTATCATAGAAAGAATAATCTGTTTTAAGAGCATGGAAAAAGACGATGTGACTCTTGACCAGGTTGCGGATATGGTGGGGGAGAACAAGCTGCCCGGGACTTTGCAAGGTCTTTACTCCGTGATTTTAACCAATTTTTTCAAACAGCGGACCGACAACAGAAAGCTGGATCACAGAAAGCTGGATCATGGCATACTGGAGTTATGCGTAATGCGGGAAAGACCCCGGATTAGAAAATCTATCGCCGGTATCGCCGTGCTTGCCGCTGTCTCGCCCCTGTTCGGGCTTCTGGGCACCGTGACCGGCATGATGACTACTTTTGATGTGATGGCTGTATTCGGCGCCGGCAATGCCAAAGCTATGGCAGGCGGCATATCAGAGGCGCTGATTACGACCCAGAGCGGTCTTTTGGTGGCGGTTCCGGGTTTTTTTATGAGCGGTCTTCTTTCACGCCGCGCAGTCCGTATGGAAAACCGTCTGGATGAACTGGTTATGACAGTTAAAAGGAGTCTGTAAGTGGTCCATATCCGCAAATCTATCCGTGGAGCCTCAAAAACATCCGATATAAACATAACCCCGCTTATCGACATGGTTTTTATCCTCTTGATTTTTTTTATGGTTACAACCAGTTTTGTAAAGGAGACCGGAGTCGATGTGCAGCGGCCCGCCGCATCTACCGCGGTTTTAAAAGAAAAAGGGAACATCCTTATAGGCGTAACATCAGACGGACGGGTTTTTCTGGAAAAAAAACAGATCGACGTTAGAAGCGTTCGCGCACATATTGAGCAATGCCTGGCGGTGAATCCGGAAGGCGGAGTGGTGATTGTGGCGGACAAGACAAGCCATACCGGCATGGTCATAAAGGTAATGGACCAGTGCCGGCTGGCCGGCGCAAAAAATTTGAGCATTGCGGCTTCAAAGTCCGGTGCTGATTTTTAAGGCGATCTTTAAATGGTTATAAAAACATATAAAGTCTATTTTATTGCCTGCGGCCTTGCCCTGATTGTTAATCTGATATTATTTGCCCTTTTGCCGAATCTTGTAAAGAGCAAGCCCGCCAAAACCGATCTTGAAACGGTTGTGCCTGTAAATTTTGTAAAGTTTGCGCCCAAAGCGCCGGAGCTTGAAAAAAAAGAAAGCCCTCCTGAAAAAAAGCCGACGGAAAAGGTGATTCCTCTGGTCAGTCTGCGGCAAAAAGCTCAGCATAACCCGGCAATAAAAATGGATATTGCCGATATCAGCTTCAAAATAAATCCAAAACTTGCAACCGGTATGCCGGTTGCTTCGCCGGGTGATGATTTTAAACTCAAGGATTTTTATGAACAGGGTGATGTGGATCAGGTGCCGACGGCGATTTTCAAAACAGAGCCTTTGTATCCATACCGCGCCAGGCGTCTTAACATTAACGGAAAGGTTGATGTTAAATTTTTGGTCAACGAACAGGGCTTTGTAAGCGATATAAAGATACTAAGATCGACTCCGCCCGGTGTTTTTGACAAGAGCGTGCTCACGTCGCTTTCTTTGTGGAAGTTTTCACCCGGCAAGGTCGACGGTCGTTCAGTTTCCACATGGGTGGTGACAACTATTGAGTTTAAGCTGGAGGGCGCGTGAAAGCAAAGCTCAAAATTTCTAGCGCCTGCTGTTTTCAGATTTTATTTTTCACTCTATTTTCAGCCTTGAGCTTCCAGCTTTCGGGCCTGATTTTTTGTCATGCATGGGCCGAATCGAAAGCTTTGAAGATGCCGCGTGCCGTTCAAAAGACCGTATATGACGCGCAGCAGGCGATAAAAAGACAGGAATACAAAAAAGCGGAAGAATACCTGAAGAAATATATTAAAAAGCATCCGCAAAAAAAACACTACATGGTGGAATTTGTGCTCGGAAACACTCTGGCCTTGATGGGAAAAGAAAAAGAGGCTCTGGCTCACTACCAAAGATCAGCCGATCTTTATCCTGAATATAATTTTATATGGCAGAATATGGGAAAGATTCACTTTGACCTGAAGCAGTATGAACAGGCAGGCGACTGTTTTTTGAAGGCATATGAAATTGCTGAAGAAAAAGATCCGCAGCGGCTATACAACGCGGCGGTTTCCTATATTATGGCTGGAAAAGGGGAAAAAGCCCTTCCACATCTGGAATATCTTGCATCATGGAGCAAAAAAGCCCCGAAAATTGAATGGCTTGAAGCGCTGGTACGGGTTTGCATCGATCTGGAGCTTGAAAAAAAGGCTTTTGAAACTATCCATGTTTTGCTTGACAGAGACGAAAACAATCCCCGTTGGTGGAAGCTCCTTTCTCAGTTTTATCTGCGGCAAAACGATTATAAAAAGGCCCTGGCCGCGCTCACCATCCATTCCTATTTGATCCCTGAAAAAAAAGATGACGTTATGCTTTTAGGCGATCTTGCAAGTGTCGCGGGCGCGCCTTTAATAGCGGCAAAATATTATGAAACAGCTTTACACGGTTCAAATATGCCTGTCTGCTATAAAAAACTGGCCTCAGCCTATATTGCCGCTCACAGGCCTGCTAAAGCCTTGGAAGCGCTGGAAAGGGGTCTTAAGAAAAACCGGAATGCAAAGCTTGGCTTTATGATGGGTCAGGTGCTTTACGGAGAAGAAAGGTTTGATAATGCCTATGATGCCTTTGCTCAAAGCGCCGGTCTTGATCCGAAAAACGGCAGAGCATATTTATTGATGGGATATTGCGCCCTGTATATGGACAAAAATGACGCGGCGAAAACAGCTTTCCAAAAAGCGGAAAGATTTCCAAAACAGCGGAAAGCGGCAAAAAAAGCATTAAGGCATATATGTTTAATTTCAACAAATTGACGTGCAAGGCGATGGAGCAATAAACGGAACAAAGTTTTTAAAATAAAATTACCTGAAATAAAATTATTAGCAAGAAGAAAGGCGGCCCTCCCGGCAAAGAGTAAAGCCGCCTTTCAGGCGAAAAGCAGACCCGATAAATAAATTTTGTAAATAAATTTACTAAATAAATTTTTAGGGTCGCCCCTTCGGTTTTTTCTTTTTATCAAAACCAAAGGGTATTGTCAATTTTTGGTGGAAAGGAGAAAGCAAGGTGAAATGTTTTAAAATAGTATTGTGTTTATTGGGCCTGCTGGTTTTTTTTGTTTATGCACCGCAGGCGCAGGAAGAAGTGGAAATTGAAAAAACAGTAGTTACAGCAACTTTAACTCCCAAAGAGTTTAAGGAAGTCCCAGGCGCTTTTGAAGTAATAACTGCAAAACAGATTAAGGCTATGGGCGCTGAAACTGCGGCCGAGGCTCTTGAGGATGCGGTCAGCATTGATTTGGATCATGTGGCGGGAAGAGGGTTAATTCCGCAAATAAGGGGGCTTAGCAATAAACGGACTTTAATTCTTATAGACGGCATGAGGTTTTCCACCGGTTTTAGAGATACAACCGTGGATTTAACAGAGTTTCCAACCGAGATAATTAAACGGATAGAAATTGTGCGGGGTCCGACCTCAGCGCTCTATGGCAGTGAGGGGATCGGAGGAGTAATTAATATCATAACAAAAAAAGCGCCGGAAAAACTTTCCGGAAATTTCACTACGCGTTACGGCATGAATACTTATGGAGATGCGGAAAATAATATCATCAAAGCTTCCGTTGGGGATACGCTGAAAAATTTCGGCATTATTGCAGCCGGCCATGCAAATATTACGGATGAATACGACCGTCACAAGGATGATTCTTTTACGGATATAGATGATTCGGAAAAATATTCAGGTCTGCTGAAAATCAGTTATGATTTCCTTGATACCCAGACTCTTTCGACCGGAGTTTTTTACAGCGATGCTTCCCGCGAAGGGTTGCGCAAGAAATATGGTCTTGATTGGGACAGGGATGCTGATTCTGATCGTACCAGCGCATTTTTGCAGTATGACGGAATAATAGCAGGAGCCAAGATTATGACGCGCGGTTATTATTCTGATTTTGAGTCTGACCGTTCCTATGTCGATATCGGCGATCCTTATGGTAATCCTTCTTTACAGGAAAAAGCCGACAAGCAGCCTGACCGTGAAGATTTTGATATTGAAAACAAACTTTATCAGATAGAATCCCGGGCCAGCCGTATTTTTGCCGAAAGCCATCTGCTTACACTCGGTATGGAATATAGAGAAGAAGAAAGATCAGGAATAGAGAACCGGGGTGAAACAGACATCGACGAGACTATTTATAACAGGGCAGTTTTTATGCAGGATGATTTTTCTTTTTTTGACGATTTACTGATTACAGCAGGAGTCCGGCTGGATGATCATTCCGATTTTGGTTCCGAGGTCAGCCCGCGCGTCAGCGTTATCTATTCTATTTTGGACAATTTTCGTTTCAAAACTTCATACGGAGAAGGCTTTCGCGCGCCGTCCGTATATGAACTCTATGTGTACACTGAAAACTCAAAGGGAGATGTCATCCCGAATCCTGATCTTGATTCCGAAACATCAAAAAGTTATGAAATCGGTTTTGAGGGGGAATACAAAAAGTTAAATGGTAAAATCATGGCTTTTAGAAACGATATCGATGATATGATTTACAAAGAACCGACCGGAAATTTTAGGATGCAGGGGTCAAAAAAAGTGCTGGAATATCAGAAAATCAATATTGATAAAGCTTATACGCAAGGCATAGAAATTGAGGCCGGCTTTGCGCTCCCATATTATTTTAGTGTTTCTGCAAATTCCACTTTTACCGATTCTGAAAATGACGATACGGATGAAGACCTTTTAGAGGTTCCGGAAGTAAAGGTGAATATACGGCTTTGTTATGACAATCCTGATCTGGGTCTTAGAGCTAATATACGCGGCAACTATACAGGCGAGCAGTTGATAGCCCCGAAATTTGAAGATGGAAAACAGGATGAAGCAGGAGGCTATACAGTATGGGATATTTATGTTGAAAAAGATATAGGTCAAAATTTTAATCTGTTTGCCGGAATTGATAATATGTTTAACAGGGAAATGCCCTACAGCTCCTTCAGAGGCGCATTTTTCTATTGCGGGCTTTCACTAGGCTTCTAAGCAGATTAAAGATGTTTCAGGGAGGAAAGCCGGCATGGCAAAAAAAATGGCAAAATATTTTATTACCGTTGCGGTCCTGTTTTTTATAGTCGGGTGCCTTGAAGGGATCATGTTTCCGACAAAATTCAGATTTCAATCTTTTTATGCAGCCGTTATGCATATTCCCCCTGAACATCTGAAAAGTTTTTTCTCTCATTTTGTTGTTAAGATTCATACGCATATCAGCCTTATCGGCTGGGTAAGCTCAGCGCTGATGGGCATATTATATTTTATAGTTCCCCAAATAAAAGATCAGGCAAAAGACCAGACAAAAGATCAGGCGGAAAGTCGGGAAAGGTATAGCAAATGGGCCTGTTATGCCAATTTCTGGCTTCATGTTTTTGGAATATTGCTGTTTTGTGCCGGGTTTCATCTGATAGGAATGACCGGGCTCAAATCAGGTTATGCGCCCGGAAGTCCCGAATTCAGAGAACTGGAGGCCCCTTTTAAGGTAATTGTGTTGACAGGCGGTTCTTTTATCTGCCTGTCGTCTCTTCCTTTTTCTTTTAATATTACAAGAACCCTTTTTGCGAAAGAAACATCAGCGCTTAAAACTATGGATTGAAAATTAAGGAGTTTGTTATGATGAAAATTATTAAATATCATTGTGGATTTAACCGGATTTTTTGTTTGTTTGCGGCCGTTCTTTTTGTCTGCCTTTTTGCCGGCACGGCTTTTTCAGGCCCGAAACAGGGCAAAGAAAAGATAAACGCTATTATTGTAGGAGATCGTCTTGTGGACATAGCATACCATTTAGGAGTTGTTCCTGAAGCAATGGTTGCAAGATGTATATGGCCGGCCGTGGCAGGAAAACTTTCCACTGTCAAATCTCTTGGCTGTCCAAAAAGTATTGCAGGCAAAAGAAAGGGGGCTGTTGAAAAGTATGCAAAAGAAAAGGGGATTAAATGGATTCTGGTTGAAAAAAGCAAAGATTTCTGTCTCCTGGCGCCGAATGCCGATCCCATGAATATAATACCACAGCTTAAAGACAAGGGTTTTCAACTCGATTTTGTTGATTTTTCTCAAGGGCCGGAATCGGCTCTTATGCAGGCAGGGAAACTGTTAAACAAAGAGGAAAAAGCGGACAAATTAATAAAATCGTACCGATCGTTGCTGAAAAAAACAAAAAAGAAAATGCCGCAGGAAAAACCCGGTAAAAAAGTACTGGTACTCCATGGCATTCCGGTGGGGAAAACCGGCAAATTTTTTATTCAGGTAGAAGCTTTGGACGGATATTCAGACCGCTTTTTTATTAAGCCGCTGGAGTGTGTTAATGTGGCCGGTTTAATTGAACATAAAGGGTCAAAAGTTACAAAAGGATATTTTACAATAAAAAACATTGCCGAAATCACCAGGGCAAAACCGGATGTGATTATCATAACCGGAAAAAGTTTTCCTGTTCAAAAAGCCATAAGCAAGGCAGTAAAAAATGATGAATCTTTTCTTGAAATTCCGGCTGTGAAAAATCGTAATATATACAATCTGCCTTTATATATCGACTCTGAGGTTATTAAATATCCTTATATCCTGCAACTATGGATTGCCGCACTCCATTAACACGGCTTGAAATCGGAAATTAGAAATTTGAGGAGGAACCATGTTGAAACGGTCTAAGTTTGTGTTTTACTTATCGGCCTTGATTATTTTTTTTGCCTTTACTTTCTTTGCCTTTACGATTCAGGCTCAGGAAGTCTCAATAATCGAAAAAACGGTGGTTACGGCGACAAGAACGGAACATGAAATAAAGGATGTTCCTCTTTCCATCACGGCTGTTACAAAAGATGAGATAGATAGAAACCCTTCAGGCACCGTGGCTGATCTCTTGCGCGATATCCCGGGAGTCGAACTGTTCGACCTGTCGGTGGCCGGAGCAAAAAGGGTCATGATCCGCGGCGAGTCGGGTTCCAGAGTTCTCGTACTTATTGACGGCCTGAAAATCTCGGAGCAAAAATCGATGGAGGGAGCCGCGCTTCTTGTAGATGTAAACTCTATTGAAAGGATCGAAGTTATCAAAGGCCCCAGTTCCGTGCTGTACGGTTCCGAGGCCATAGGCGGCGTAATTAATATCATTACTAAAAAAGGCGGGAGCAAACCTGTGGAAGTCAATTTAAGCAGCGCCTTTGACTCGTCGTCAGACGGATGGAACAGTTATGCATCAGTTGCAGGCGCCTTTAATGGATTGGATTACCGCGTATCAGGGTCGTATGTCGATTATGACGACAGAAAAACACCGTCCCGCGATCTGGACAATTCTTCATATAAAATAAAGAACACCAGCGCATTTTTTGGTTTTCACAAAAATAACCTGAAAATGGGCGCTGTATATGAAAACTATAATGCGGACATAAACTCACACACAGCAGAAGATACTGTCGAGCCGCCTTTGACATATTTTCAACTTGATCTGCCGGAGTGGAGCAGAGAAAAAGTTGCTCTCTTTTTTGAGTCTGAAAATATCGGGGAAAAATTAATAAAGGCCCGCTGTGATATATATTACCAGAATACATTCAAGGATTTTAAAAATGATATGGATATACACGTGGTGCCGTTTGGTCCTGCTTATATTGATATGGAATTGGCAATAAATACAAAAAATGACCAGGATACATACGGCTCTTTAATTCAATTGGACTGGATTCCATTAAAAAGCCATTACATTATCACAGGCATTGAATATATACGTGATGAACTCGATTCATCACAAAAAACCGGCAGTATAACTACTTCCGCCATGCCCCCTTTTTTCAAACCTGATACTACCGGTGAAGAGACGCTTTACAAGCTGGAGGCTGTTCAGGACAGATTCGATCTTTTTGTCCAGGACGAATGGAATTTTATAAATAACTGGACATTGACGGCAGGTATAAGAAATTCATGGATAAAGGCCGATCTTAAAGATGAAAATTTTCCCGACATTGAAAAAATGGATACGGATGATTCACATGCCGTAGGGAGTCTGGGCCTGGTTTATACGGTTACAAACAATTTAAATCTTCGCTCTCTTTTTGCGCAGGGATACCGTTTTCCGAACATGCAGCAGCTTTTTATAGGAACCAGCCACGGAAGTGACGAGCCGACATTTCCAAATCCTGATCTTGACCCGGAAACATCATATAATTACGAACTGGGAGCACGTTTTGACAACAAAGCTTTTAACGTCGATTTTGCGCTCTTTTACAGTGATGCGGATGACTATATCACAACAAAGGATGTAACCGGCGGCAGGCAGTATACAAACATAAACGGAGCTGAGACCTATGGAGCTGAAATTTATTTGGGTTATACTGTTGAAGGACTTGGGTTGACGCCTTATATGCAGGGCACATATCTTCGAAGAAAATATAAATATTCCGATTTTGACACTTACAACACAGGTCATCCCGAGTTTATGGGACGCTATGGACTTCGATTTGAAACAGAGCTTTCCGGAGGTCTTTTATTCTGGAGCGATCTTTACGGGCGCAGCGCAGACAGCGCAGATGAAATATCTTCGGATCGTGATAAGGAACATACTCCCGGCTGGACAACGGCAAACTTGAATTTCGGTCTGGAGGCTGATTATACCTGTTCTTTTAAAATAAGCGCCGAGTTTAACAATATTTTTGACAAAAAGTACACAACCGCCCAGTCGTCTCTGACCGCACCGGAGAGACATTTTGTAGTAAAGGTATCTTTTGAATTTTGATCGATTATATGAAACATAAATTTAAAGAAAAAGAGAACCGCTACTGGAAACCCCGAGAACTGATTGTAATAGGGACATTCGCGGCCCTGATTAAAATTTCAACCATGCTTATAGCCCTTGCAGGCGGGGGCATGAATCCTGTTACTATGGTGCTTAAAAACGTGGTTGCGACAGCTCTGTTGATCGTACTGGTATACAAGGTCAGAAAGTTCGGCGTTTTGACCCTGTTTGTGCTGATTTGCAGTATTATCTCCATGCTGCTGATGGGCGGCAATTTTGTGACGCTTCCCGGGATGCTTGTTGCCGGGCTGATATGTGACTGCCTGATAATGATCAGCGGAGGATACAAAGCCGCATGGGCGCTTGTTGCAGGCGTGGGCTTGTTTGACTTTTTGTCAAGGGCCATATCGCTGGGTTATTCATACTTGATGTTCAGAGAGGAACCTAAACTTTTCATTATTGGTATGGTTGTTGTAATTATCGGCTATACCGGGTGCATTATCGGTCTGGGAAGCGGCATTTTTCTTGTAAAGGAGTTCAGGCATGCGGGTATTATCAGGGAATGATTTGACGAAATATTCAACCGGCTTGCGCTGCCGGCTTGATGCGCGCACAAAAATGGTGATCTGTCTTGCGGCATCGGTTGCGGTAATACCTTTAAAGGGGATAATTCCGCTGTCTATTCTTCTTTTGGCAAGCACGATCTATGCATTGTTTCATATACGGATACGCATAATATTTGTCTGCTGGTCGGCTGTATTATTGATGGGAGCGACTGCATTATTATGTCTGAAAATCATGACGGTTTTCTGGCCCGAGATTGGAAAAGTCGATATATTTATTTTTTTCGTTCCTTTTTTCAGGGTGGCTGTCCTTGTTAATGTTATCCTTCCCTTGGCGCTTTCTTCACATATCCAGGATATTTTAACATCCTTAAAATCTTTTTGTCTGCCCCTTTTTATCTATCTTCCAGGGGTTGTAATGGTAAGGTTTATTCCAAGTTTTATCAATGATATCAAGTTGATAAGCGAGAGTCTTAAAATAAGGGGATACCGTATTAATCCGGTTGCCTTTTCCCTGCACCCGATACGGACAACAAGACTGCTGTTTGTTCCGATGGTTGTAAGAGCGCTCAGGGCGTCGGATGAGCTGTCTGTGGCCGCGGAACTTAAAGGGATAGGTTATGCCGGGGAGATGACATTTTACAGGACAAACAAATTTTCATACCCAGACTACATCGCCGGCGTAACAGCTATTCTTCTTTTGTTTGCTTCATTTTTATTTGAATACAAAGATGCTATATTGTCGTGACAAGGTTTTGCATATAAGCCGATGATTTATCTTGAAAATGTATCATATACTTATCCTTTTCAAAGCAAAGAGGCGTTAAGCTCTGTTTCGTTTGAACTGAAACCGGGCGAAGCAGTTCTTTTTACAGGCAAAAGCGGCTGCGGCAAATCGACCCTTGTCCGTGTTATCAACGGACTTGCGCCCCACTACTATAAAGGCAGACTGGAAGGAAAAGTTTCAGTTAACGGTTCAGACAGTTTAAGCCGCGGGATCCATGATATTGCAAAAGATGTGGGCACCCTGTTTCAGGACCCTGAGAATCAGTTTTTTGCGTTGAACGTCGAAGATGAAATGGCTTTTGCCCATGAATGCCGTGGCGTAAGTTCTGAGAATATCAGGCGCATTATTTCAAAAATGGTTGAGCGGTTTTCCCTGGGAAAAGTAATCCATTCAAAAATATTTGACCTGTCTGAAGGAGAGAAGCAAAAGGTTGCTTTGGCCTCTGTTATATCTTTAAAGCCCGGGGTAATTCTTTTAGACGAGCCTTCCGCCAATCTGGATCCTTGCGCTACAAAAGAACTTGCTTATCTTCTTGGCGGTTTAAAAAAAGAAGGCTTTGCCATAGTAATAGTCGATCACAGGCTGTACTGGCTGTCCGGTCTGGTTGACAGGGTGTATATACTTGAGCATGGCAAAATTGTTAAGTCAGGCGCTTTTTCCATCCTTGATGATGAAAAAGTCCGGAAAAAATATGGTCTTCGCAAAATCGGAATCGACCCTTTAAAAAAGGAATTGTCAAAAACAGACCGATTTTTTGCCAAAGGATATAAAGTTGACGGGATGACTTTTGCATATAATGGAAACTGTCAGGCCCTTTTTGATAATGTTACGCTAAAGCTTCCATTTGGAGAAGTAATTGCAGTCGTGGGAGATAACGGGACAGGCAAAACAACCTTTGCAAAACTTGTCACAGGGCTTTTAAAAATGTCTGCCGGGCATATTTTTTTAAACAACAGGATTATTCCCCGGAAAAAACTTTTGGAAAAAACCGGTATTGTTTTACAGAATGCCGACCATCAACTTTACATGAAGACTGTGGAAGAAGAGTTGATAATTGCGGCCGGGCATCTTGCAAAGGGTATCAGAAAAGAAAAAGCAGAAAATATAATGGACTTTTTTGGTTTAAGGGAACTTGCCGGGCGCCATCCCCAGTCCCTGTCCGGTGGCCAGAAACAGCGCCTTGTTATCGCCTGCGGTCTGATTAAAGAGCCCGATATTTTAATCCTGGATGAGCCGACCAGCGGTCTTGACGGCGTAAACATGAAGATAATATCAGATATGATGAAGAGTTTGGCGGCGCAGGGGAAATGCGTTCTTGTTATTTCTCATGACCTTGAGCTTATAAACATGGCATGCGGTTACAGAATATGTTTTCCATTATCATGATTAAAAACAATGGACTTTAAAAATGGATTTTAAAAACGAACTTTTAAAATAAGGAGAAAAACAGATGAAAATTCTTGTGGTGTACTCCAGCAAAACCGGAAACACAAAAAAGATTGCAGACGCTATTTTTGAAATACTGCCTGAACCAAAAGAGATATACAGCGTGCAGGACGCTCCCCCGCCTGAAGGGTATGATTTTATCGCCGTGGGTTTCTGGGTGAACAAGGGGACGGCCGACAATGCCGCCCAAAAATATATGAAGACCATAAAAGGAAAAAAGGTGGGGCTGTTTGCGACTCTTGGGGCATATCCGAATTCAATGCATGCCAAAGAATCTATGGCAAATGGAAAAGAGCTTTTAACAGGCAACGAAATACTGGCTGAATTTATCTGTCAAGGCAAAGTCGATCCGGATCTTCTTGCCAGAATGCCGAAAGACGGGCCGCATGCCATGACGCCCGTGAGAATACAGCGACTCGATGAAGCAAAAAAACATCCCAATGAAACTGATTGCCTGTACGCGCAAAACGCATTCAGAGAGATACTTCCTGAATTGGTATAAGAGCCTGAATTGACATAAGAGAAGGATGCGGAGAGTTAAAAGGGGATTTTTAAATGGACTGGACACCTGAAGCAAAAGAAGCATTTAAAGCAGTTCCTCCGGCTGTGCAAAAGATTGCAAAAATCGGAGTTGAATCATACGCGCGAAAAAAAGGCATGGGAACAGTTACCATTGAAGTCATAGAAGAGGCCAGGACTTCTTTTATGGGCGGCGGCCGCAAAAAAAAAGACAGGAAAACCGATCTTAACACAGGTCTTAACATAGGCGTTAACAAGCGTCATACAATGCATCTTGCAAATGAAAGCCGGTATCTTGCCAATGAGACCGGCGATCCGCTGCACGAGGCTTTTGACTATAAGATGAGCGTGCATGCCATGCCGAGAGGCGGGATAATGCAGTCTGAAAAGCTTTGCGCTCAATGGGATCAGGTTATGTCGGACAGAGACGGACTTCCCATGCGCACTATTTATATACATATTCCGTTTTGTCATACCCATTGCATTTTTTGCGGCTTTCATCAAAATGTCTATAACAGGGAGCTTGCTGAAAAATATGTCGATTATCTAATCAGGGAGATTAAGATTACAGCAAGCGCTTCTTTTTCAAAAGCAAGGCCCTTTCAGGCTGTATATATAGGCGGAGGAACCCCTACAGCTCTTTCTGCTTCATCAATAGAGAAACTTGCGGCAGCAGTTAAAAATTATTTTCCTCTGGCAAATGATTGTGAATTTACACTCGAAGGCAGAATATATAATTTTACCAAAGAAAAATTTGAGGCTGCTCTTTCTTCGGGTATCAACCGGTTTTCTTTGGGCATACAGACCTTTGACACCGAAATCAGAAAAAGATTAGGCAGGATTGAGCCGAAAGAAAAGATTGTCAAAGCGCTGCGAGCTTTTAATGAAACCGGAAAGGCCGTTGTAATTATAGATATGATTTACGGTCTTCCGGGCCAGACAATAAATATTTTTAAAGAAGATATAAAAACTTTTTTGTCTCTTGAATTATCAGGATGCGATCTGTACCAGCTTAACGTATTTCAGGGCGGCCCTTTGGACAAAGCCGTTGAAAAAAAAACCATACACAGGCCGGCAGCCTTAAGAGAACAGGCTGATTACTTTGCGCTCGGGGTGGAACTTATGGAAAAAGCCCATTACAGAAGACTTTCCACGGCGCATTGGGCAAGGACATCCAGGGAGAGAAGTCTGTATAATTCCTTTTCCAGGGGAAGAAGTGAATGCATCCCGCTTGGGGCAGGCGCTGGAGGCTGGCTGAAAAACCCTTTCTTTTTTGTGCAGGGCGATCTCAAGGAGTATTTCAAAGCTCTTGATGCAGGTAAAAAACCGCTTTCAATGGGCATGAAAAGGCCGGCTGAAGATCTTCTTTTCAGAGATATATCATATCAGATGGAACTTGGATACTGCGACCTTAAGGACCTTTCAGACATTTATCATAAAAAACTTATAAAAATATTAGATCCTGTCGTTTCACAATGGGAAAGGGTTAAGCTTGTAACACGCTCAAACGGATGCATCTATCTTACCCGCGCCGGAGAATTCTGGGCGGTCAATCTGGCGCAGATTTTAATAGATATTCTCCAGGCTGAAAAGTGCGGTTAAAAGCTTTAAAAAAACTTGATGTATGAGATTTTGGCGTATGAGGTTCTATCGATTAGAAACAGCAAACAGGTTATAAAACTCAAATAATAATCGGCCATATTGTTTATGCTTTTAAGAGGCTGTTGCCGCAGAAAGACCAATGGACGAATAGATCAGACGAAGAGTTGCTCCTTGTACCGATAACCTCCTTTTATCCCTTTTTTCGAAAACACAATCTGCCATAACTGATTCCTTCTTGACCTGAAACTGCCCGCAGATGAAAGAAGATAATAGGTCCACATACGGTAAAACCTCTCATCATATTCATCTTTGATTTTGGTCCAATTTTTTATGAAATTGTTGTACCAGGCCATCAAAGTTTTGTCATAATATTGCCCAAAGCTATGCCAATCCTCGAGTACAAACAATCCCTCGG
>JAUVKB010000071.1 GCA_030596405.1 Deltaproteobacteria bacterium | reverse complement strand
GTCGCTGTCTGCTTCAACCCCATTGCCGTGGCTCTTTCTCTTACAGGAAACCATACCATAATCGCCTTTGAGGTAGAAGTCAAAAGACAGCCGCACCCTAATCCCTCCAATCCGAGCAACACTAAACTGACACGGTATGAAGGCGTAAAAAACATGCAGAACACCATAACACCGGCGAATACTTCCCCAATCAACAACATCCACCTTACCCCGATGCGGTCAGCAAGCCAGCCCGCGGGCATCTGCATTGCGGCGTATCCTAATGCATTTGCAGCCATCAGCATGCCCACCTGGGTGCCGGACAACAAAAATTCTTCCTTTATAAACGGGGAAAGTGGGGGGATGGCGAATCTTTGCAGGTACATCACTAAATATGCCAGCCATGTGACAAACAGTATCATCCACCGATAACTATAAACCTGATCTCTTACTTTAAGCATAAAAAAGTTTTCCCGACCCTGACGGCTTTATAAAAAAGACAATTATTTTATATAATCGTCGGTTATTTCCTGAACAACAGAATATGGATCGCATTCCCGGGCAAGAATCTTATCTACAGAAACGTCCAGTTTGTCATTGTGATCCAATCTTTTGTGTATGAGCCGGGACACCTCTCTTTCCAGCAGACCGATAATCTCTTCCTTAATTCGGTCTCTTTGCCTGCCCGCCTTTTTTTTTGTCGCTTCCAGTTCCTGAAAAAGGGTATCTACAAGCTCTGTTATCCCATCGCCGCTTGTTGCCACTGTTTTTAATACCTGAATTGTCTTTTTGCCCTTATCCGTACTCATGCTAAGCATGGCCTGAATATCCTTGACAACACTATCTGCTCCTTCTATATCCGCTTTGTTCACTACAAAGATATCCGCTATTTCCATTATGCCTGCCTTGATGGCTTGAATGCCGTCACCCATTCCGGGAACGCAAACAACCATAACCAGGTCTGCGGTTTTTACGACCTCTATTTCATCCTGACCCACACCTACAGTTTCGACTAATATAAAATCCTTGCCAAATGCATCCATAATTTTAACCACGTCCCGCGCTGCAAGGCTCAATCCTCCAAGGGCTCCTCTAGTGGCCATTGACCGGACAAACACACCTTCCAAAGCGCTTACGTCTTTCATCCGTAAACGGTCCCCCAATAACGCCCCTCCGGAAAACGGACTGGATGGGTCGACCGCGATAACACCCACGCTCAGCCCTTTATCCAGGAGTGTACGAGTCAGACGGTCTGTCAGAGTGCTCTTGCCTGCGCCCGGCGGGCCTGTAATTCCAATCACCCGCGCATGGCCTGTTTTGGAATAAATTTTTTTCATTGCCTCCAGCCATCCTGTCGTACGGTTTTCAACGCAGGTAATCATGCCGGCCAATGAACGTACAGAACCGTCAGCTATTCCATTTACAAGATTTTCCAACTCATTATCCATACAAATTTTCTCCATATATAGAAAACCCCGTCACAAAAGGACGGGGCATTTTTAATATGATAATATCCCCGGTTAATGACCGGTTCAGGATCGGTTCAGGAAATATTGGAATTAATAAAATCACCGATTTCTTTTATGGGAGTGCCTGATGTGAACACTCCGGAAACACCCATCTCTTTCCACTTCGGCACATCTTCATCCGGAATAACCCCTCCGATCAGCATCAGAACATCCCTGGCGTCCTGCTCTTTCAACTTATCAAGAACCTTCCGAGTAAGGGTCATGTGCGCGCCGGACAAAATTGACAGGCCAATGACATCGACATCCTCCTGTATGGCCGCCTTTGCAATAATGTCCGCTGATTGACGCAAGCCTGTATATATAACCTCAAACCCCAAATCTCTTAGACCATATGCAACAACCCGGGCTCCGCGCTCATGACCGTCCAGACCCGGTTTGGCCACCAGTACCCTGACCTTTTTCCCTTGTTCCATTATTAACACCTCCCTGTGTTGTTAAATAAATATATACAATCCCTTAACTGCTTATTTGGTTGACAAATGTCCGCATGTTAGCGGTTTTCTCAAGCGAAATTATAGCCTCGCTTAGCTCTTCCGATTTTTTGTCGCCCAGGATCGGAGAGCACAAATCGATCAACTTGTTTTTTATCTTTGCTTTTCTTGTTTCAATCGTCGGAACGTCCTTCATGATATTGACCATCCTGGTATAAACTTGTCCTAAATTTGTCTCCACTTCAATTTTTGCTTCAACCATCTTGAAATCCGGGAAACAAACAACCGATATTTTTTTCATATACTCCTGGACATCAGGATCGTTTGCTTTTTCATCTGTAAAGGCCTGCATGCCTGTGTTGCCCCTTAAAAGCGCATTGGCGACACAATAAGATATGCTGAATTTACCTTCAAGGCCTGTCTTTATGTTGGTCTTTGCAGCCACGTCAAGCGCCATTTGAGACGCAAGAATCTTTATAGATTTAATATCACCAGGATTTAATCCTTCCTCCTTCACAACGGAAAGAGCCCCTTCTATAGGAGAATGCGTGGCGTGACAGGACGCATGGTATTTTTGGATAATATTTTCAGTTTCCCATTTTTTGCCGAGAGCACTTGCCGCATCTTTATTCAATTTGCCGTTCAATACCTGCAAAAAACCGTCCCGTCCTTCCAAAATGTCTTCTGCGCTGGTAAAGCCTTCGCCTGCCAGCAAGGCGGCTACCAGCCCGGCCTGTGAGGACATCCCTGCATGGAAAGGTTTGCACATTGTGCCAAACGCGCTTCTTAAACCTGAAGCCTGCGTTCCTGCAATCCCCAAAGCGTAAACGGTCTGCTGCTCATCCAGTCCCATCAGCTTGGCGCATCCCGCAGCTGATGCAAAATGACCGAGAGTAGAAGTGGCGTGCCACCCGCTCGTATAATGCTCCGCCCCCCCGCAGGCGCCGATTGTCGCCCCGACTTGAATTCCTATAATATAAGCCGTTAACAAGTCGTTCCCCGACATCTGTTTCCATTCGGACAAGGCCAGTATAGAAGGGAAAAGGGTTGCCGACGGATGCCCCACAAAAATTTCAAGCGTGTCGTCGTAATCTAAAGCATGCGACGCCGCGCCATTAATCAGGGCGGCATGGCTTGCACTTTTCTTCATGCCATGACCCAGAATAGTCGCTTGTTCATGGCCGCCCATCAGATCAGAATATCGTATCAGTTTTGCCACCAGCGGATCATCTTTCCCGGCCAGAGTCACAGAAATCCAGTCCATTAGCGCAATCTTGGCATATTCAAAAATATTCGCCGGGATATCCCCTGTGTCTGTCTCAACGACAAATCTGGCTAATACCCTGGTTAGCCCCAAAGGTTTGTCCTGCATAATAATATACCTCCCACTCTCTTTGGTAAATAATTTATTACAACAAGCAAAATTTAGTCAAATTTTCTCTTTTCCAGCCCGTAATATTTCATCTTCCTGTATAAAGTGCGAGGATTCAATCCTGAACGCTCCGCCACATTTTTTATCCGCCCATGATATCTTTTCAGAGCAAGTTTAAGATAATTAAACTCCATAACAGCGATCTGTTCTTTTAAAGGAGGATCAAGGCTCAAGGATAAAGAGGCCAAAACACCGCCTGTTTCCTGCTCGTTGCCATTAATATAAAACTTTGAAATGGTATTGCCGGATGTCATAATAATAGTTCGTTCAATCACATTGGATAATTCCCTGATATTGCCCGGCCAAGAATAACTGACAAGCTCTTTCATTGCATCGGATGAAATTTCGATGGGACCCCGATCCATACGAATTGTGTATATATCAATGAAATGCCTGGTTAAAAGCGGAATATCTTCTATTCTGTCTCTTAAGGGCGGCAGCCAAATAGGAACCACGTTTAAACGGTAGAAAAGATCCCGTCGAAACTCCCCCTTCTTAACAAGTTGCTGCAAATCCTTATTGGTGGCGGCAACAATCCGAACATCGACAGTGACAGGGCTTTCACCACCAAGACGCTGAAAACTCTTTTCCTGAATAACTCTAAGTAGCTTTTTCTGTACCACCGGTGACGCATTATTTACCTCGTCCAAAAAAATTGTCCCATTTTGAGCTTGCTCAAAACGGCCTTTTTTTGCCGCATGAGCCCCGGTAAAAGCCCCTTTAATATGACCAAAGAGTTCTGATTCCAGCAGTGTTTCGGCAAGCGAGCCACAGTCCACAGTAACCATGGGACCCGACTTTCGAGGGCTGTTATGATGAATGGCTTTCGCGACCATCTCTTTACCTGTGCCTGTTTCACCATAAAGCAACACCGTGGATTCCAGAGGGGCCACCCTGTCTATCATATTGAAGACGGAACGTATGCTCTTGCTTTTGCCCACGAGATTGCCCAGCTTATACCTTTCCCCGGCCTCGTTTCTTAACGTCCCGACACTGTCTTTTAACCGCTTGTTCTCCTCTATCAATAAAAGACGTTGTGCGATTTTGTCAAGAACGATACGCACGTGATCAAAGTCAAGCGGTTTTACAAGAAAGTCGCTAGCGCCTATCTTCATAACTTCCACGGCCGAGTCCACAGTAGCATACCCGGTAATGACCACAACCTCTGTTGCCGGATGGTTCTCTTTGACCAATTTTACCACATCCTGTCCTGGAAGGCCGGGCATTTTCAAATCCGTTATTACCACATTGCAATCCGTCTCGGACAACAGGTTTATCCCAAAAGTCCCCTCCGAAGCCAGAAATACTTCGTGGCCCCATTTGGTGAGCCTGAGTTTGAACGTTTGAAGGATCGTCTTTTCATCGTCTATCACCAATACTTTTAGTTTCATTATATAATGCTTTCTCCGGCGGATTCGATAGCAAACTTGGTTTCCAAATGCAAGAAGAATCGGAGAATATCTTTTCGACTAAAAGGTTTTTGTAAAATCGGTAGCTCCGATGTATTGATGGCGTCCTCCATCTCTTGCCCTGATATGCCTGTAATAAATGCAAACCGTTTCGTCAGTTCCGGCCGTTCCTCACGGAGGCGCTGATATAGCTGAAGCCCGTCGAGTTCGGGCATTTTTATGTCGACCAGCATCAGATCGAAAGCATGATCCTTTATTTTATCCAATGCCTCGCAACCGTTTTTGGCCGTATCAACCCGGCAGCCTAAGTCCGCGAGATATTTTGAAAGGGTCAGGCAGATATTTTTTTCATCATCAACAACCAGGACTCTGCCGGGAAGCCATGTGGGAACAGGCGCTGTCTGAATCACCGATACCACGGAAGATTTGGATAACGGGAGCCTGACGACAAACTTTGTGCCGAATTTGTAAGCTCTGTCCACCGAAATAGAACCGCCATGTTTTTCGATAATGCCGTATACGATAGACAAACCCAGACCCGTTCCCTTTCCAGGCTGTTTTGTTGTAAAAAAAGGATCGAAAATTTTCGGCAGGTGTTTTTCGGAAATACCAGGGCCGTTGTCCTCAAGCTCCATAGTCAGCCAACCGCCTTCCACAATGGTCCGGACGGTAATCCTGTCACCCGTGCCGGATTCTTCTATGGCGTGCACAGCATTGCTGGCAAGGTTGAGAATAACCTGCTGCATCTGGGTCGCATCCGCCTCTATCGGCCGTATATCTGGGTCCAATTCCAAGACAGCTTCAATACCCCTGTTTTTTAACTCATGAATACGGATATCCCAAACCGCTCTGAGAACTTCATTAAGATTGATAGTATTTTCCTCAGACGTGTACTTTTTGGCAAAGGCGAGGAGGTTTTTCACGATTTTGCCCGCCCGATTGGCATCATTGACGATAATTTTGGCTGCTTCCCTCGCTTCTTCGCCTATACTTGCATCCTCATTGAGGTATTCGGCGCAGCCTATGATGCTGGTCAAGGGATTGTTGAGTTCATGAGCCACGCCGGAAATAAGAAGCTCCAGCGAACTCATCTTTTCCGATCGAATGCGTGTCCTTAGCATTTCCTCGTCAAGCCGGTTACGCTCGGTAACATCATCCATAATCAGAACAGTTCCCCTTATGCCCTCTGTTGTACTTTTTAAGGGGGATACATGGACTTCAAACTGCAGCCTCCTGCCCTCATCATAATTTAAAAGCATCTTCATCTGCCCAAACGTAACCTTCTGTTTTACAGGATCTGCTATTTTTTTCCATGAGGGATACGCAGGGAAGATGCCGAGTTCGGCAAGTTTTTTCCCTTTAATGCAGTCTCTGGGAATCCCTGCTTTTTCAAATTTTTGCTCCATTTCAGGGTTGGCAAACAACAAGCTGTTATTTTCATCGAGATAAATAATTCCCATTGAGGCGGAATCGATAAGATTTTTGTTAAACTGCTCGGTTTCTTTAAGAGCCTTCGTAACCTCACTAACCTCCTGTTCAAGGTGGCTCGAATATTCCTTCTCTTTGGCTATCATCATTTCACGCAACCCGACCTGTTCTGATATGTTTACTATTTCTACTGCCAGAAATGAAATCAGCCCTTTTTCATCCAGAATAGGATTGATGCTGAAAAGAAAGGGCTCGGCTGCGCTTTTGCCGAATGACAAGGCTACCTCAACACTCTGTTTTTTCCCATCTTTAATGCTCGAAATCGTATCTTGGAGCAGGTTTTTACCTTCTGTTGAATGCCCAAGTTTTGTCATGTTGCAGATATGTTGGCCGGACACATCTTCCATGCTCATTTTCAATGCTTTAAGAAAAGGCTGGCTGCAGGATATTATTTTGCCCTCCGGGTCACATTTAGCAATAAAAGCGCCCATAGAGTCGGTCCACTGCTGTGTTTCCCATCTTTCTTTTTCGAGTCGATTTTGAAGTCTCTTAAGTTCAACAATCTCCTTTGCTTCAGCGACAATCGCGACAATTTTTCCATCAAGGCCTTTAATAGGAGAGATGGAAAAAAGAACAGGTATTATTTCTCCGTGTAAATCAACGAGCACATTTTCAACCTGGGAAGAGTCGCCTGCAACGGCTTTGGCAATCATCCCGCCTGTAATTTTTTTCGATTCAGGCAAATGTTTCTGCCAGGGAGCTTCAACAAGCGGTAGGCCTTTTACCTGGTCAATTGTGAATCCAACAGTATCAAGCGCAGACCGGTTCAAAAAAACAATCCTTCCTGCCGTATCCATAATCGCTGTCATTGTAACCATCTGATCAAAAGCGCTTGTTAAAATTTTTAAGAACTCATCTGAATCCTGCGCCAGATCACCTAATAAAACAGGATTATATGCATCATATAGGGGTAGAGTCATTAATTTACTCTCCATAAATTATATTTTTTGATAAGACCATAAACCATACAGCAATAAAGACAGCAATTGCTGTACCAGTATAAACGGAATCCAGGCAAACCGGTTATTTTTTTTATTCAACCAATAATATTTATATATAATACTGTTTATTTTGCAAGCGGCACAAGCCACGCAAGGCATGTTGAAGCACATTCGGACAAAACAGTACAAAAATGGACGATTTGGCCGAAATTGTCTTTGGACTTGAAATATAAATATTATTAACAACTGCTGCTACCGTTAAAACCGGTTTTATATAATTTTTTGTAATTGACTTATATTAAAATGCTCTTAACGTCCTGTTTCTAAAATATATAATTTTTTGTTAAGATCTTCGTATTTAATAATGTCGCAACTGTAAGCTTGTTGCCGTTTATATAAAATGGTATACCTTTTGCAGAAGCTTTAACCATTTGTACAACATTAGAGATTAGACGACGGCGCAAGCTGGCGGGAATGCCCAAAATGCGATCGCAAAAAGCGCTCATGGCTGAGCTGGCGCCACAACCCATTAAATTGAAGGAGGACAAAATGAATTGTAAATGTGAGCATTGCGGCCACGAAGGACCAAAAGAAACCTTTAGATATTTGTACAACATTAGGTTGGACGACGGCGCAAGCTGGCGAGAGTGCCCAAAATGTTTTGGATGGAACTTTACTAACGAAGAGAGCGGTGATAATATGAGTTTCGATGATGTTGCAAGAGGCTATGAAATTCATTCTGATCTCGGTATCGGCGTGCACAAAACTTGAACATCACAAAAGGCGTTTGAATTGTGCGGGGTGCATACATCAAGGCAAGGGACGATCTGAGCATCAAGCATGTACAGTTCAGTATTTTTGGTCGGGCGGAAGGAGCTTGAAGATTACAGCAAATTTGTTGCGCGCGTGGCCGGTTACAGCGCTCATTTTAGATCCCTTAACAAAGAAAATCAGGACACTATTATTGTCCGTACAATTCAGGAGATTTAGACTTACTCGTTGGGTTGTAAAATGTGTTGTTGATCACACTTCTTCCTGCCGCCTTCTGGACAATTTACAGAAGGCGGCAGTTTTTTTATTGACAGGTTAATACTTTTTATTTTAGTTTAAAAAAGTCTTCTTGGAAAAACTATTTTGGAAAAACTATTTTAATATGGCCAGTTTACCCGATATAGTCCTTGACATTTTAGCCGAACCCCGTTCGGTAAAAATTGTGGGGACAGTAAAAAATCACGGAATGCCTAATCTGGTTGTTATATCAACAGTTGCGGTGATCGATCCTGAAACCATCGCATTTGCGGATATCTGTCTGGGCAAGACAAAAGAAAATTTGCTGCTGACCGGAAAATTCACCTTGACTGTCATTGGAAGTGAAAAAAAAGCTTACCAGATATGGTGCCGGTTTGTCCACTTCGAAAACGAAACTCCCCGTTATCGCATATGGTATGCGGCTGTTTGGCGGAAGATGGTGATGCATCTTAAGGGGATCGCCATTGCCAAGGTAGAAAAAGTTTGCAGCGTTAAACAACTATGAATCCATATTTCAATATTATTTTGGATTTTATTTTGGCAGGTTGAAAATAATGAATGACGCTGGAGTTAAAGATGATACCGGATTATGTTTTGGAAGTACTGGAAGATCCATCCAGTATAAAAATGATCGGAACTATTGACACTGAAGATAATGTCATTATCGAACCTGTTAAAATGGTCGAAACGGTTGATAAGGATATTATTGCCTTCCCCTGCTCCCGCAAAGAAACAAAAACCGTCGAAAACATGATAAAAAGAAGATATGTTTCACTGGCGATATTTCAACCTGATATTATTGCGTATCAGATAAAAGGGGTTTTTAAAGAAGTTGTAGAAAACGGCGAGCTTTTTGATCGCTTTAAAGAAATAAATAAGTCGGTACTCGAAATAGTCAAATTCAGGGTTACGGAAATCTATGCCTTGACTATGGCGATAGCAGGTGACAGAATAGTTTAAAATCAAGTATAAAATCAGTCTGACGCCATCCTGAGGCAAAAATTATGCTTACCTTAATAATATTTTCCCCCATTTTCCTACAAAACATACAAATCGCGACCTATATGCCGGTCAGACCCGTGCCCACATGACCGAATAATGGCTTGAAAAAATTAATTTTACATATTATATATGTTTAGATTTTTAATTTGCGTCGATTTTTTTAAAATAAAACACCTCTATTTTTAAAGGAACTATGGGATATGACGGAAAAAAATCTTGTTTCAAACATTCAAAGGTGGTCCATAAATGACGGGCCTGGGATAAGAACTCTTGTAATCCTGATGGGGTGTAACTTAAAATGTTACTGGTGCCACAACCCCGAAACAATTAGCGGCAAGAATACTGTTTTATGGAAAGCAAACAAGTGCGTGCAGTGTGGGCTTTGCATCGAGAAATGCCCAAATGAGGCTATCCTTCCTCCAATCCCTGTCGAAGAAGCGACAGCGGAAGGTAGCACGTACCATAAAATTGATAGAAGCAGGTGTGATTCTTGTATGGAATGCATAGAAGCCTGTTCTTACGATGCCCTTGTGGCTGCTGCAAAAATAATGACGACCGACGAAGTGTTGGATGAGGTTATAAGGGATGAGCCTTTTTACAAAAATTCCGGCGGGGGAATGACCGTTGGAGGCGGAGAACCGACCATGTCGCCTAAGTTCCTTCTGGAACTCCTTGAAAAGGGAAAGGAAAAAGGGCTCCATATCTGTCTCGACACAAACTGTAACTCTTCATGGGAAATCTATAAAAAGACCCTTCCGTTTGTTGATATATACCTTGTCGACATTAAAAACATGGATAGTAAAAGACATGCCAAAGGTACGGG
>JAUVKB010000046.1 GCA_030596405.1 Deltaproteobacteria bacterium | reverse complement strand
CTCTGCAGGATATGGATATGTTGATTCAACTTTCACGCTTTACGGATTATCTTCAGGGCAAACGCTTTTTTATGTTACGGCCTATTACAGTGACGGTTCTGAGATCGGCATTCAAGTTTATGCAAATGTCAACGTAACTGATTGTCCTGTAAGTATATCCCTTGAAGACAGTGAGGCGGGCACCATTGACATGTTCAGAGAATTTAGGGATACGGTGCTCTCCAAAAGTCCTGAAGGCCGAAGAGCTATTCAGGATTACTACCAACATGCTTGGGAGGGGTGCTGTTTGCTCCTGAAAAATCCTGACCTTCTTGAGAAGAGCCGGGAGATCTTAATCCAAATTCTGCCAATTGTTAACGCGAGCATGGAAGGCCAATTGACTTCATTAACCCCGGAGCAATTAGCCGAAATAGATGTATTCCTTGATAGACTTGAAGGGCTGGCCAGTTCGGCTCTGAAAACGAAAATCAGGCATTGGCGCGAGTATCTATTAAGTGACCCACATTTCCTTTTTTTGCGCTCCAAGTGATGGAACAAAAAGAAAAATTGAAACCGGAAATAGGAAATTATGTAAATTCTTACATATTTCGTGACAAATCGCCAATTTTTTCAATTTAGTTTAGAAGGATAGACGAAACCGCAAGCGTTTTCGCATAGTCAGCCGCCTATCGCAGACATCCGGCCTGGAACCGGCGGCTGATTATTCATGGCCAGATGGTGAGAGGAAGGCTTGTTGTAAGCCGCGTTTAAAAAGATATCGGCCAGGTCATTATCTGAGCATCCTTTTCTGAGCGGGCCTTTAATGTCGAAATAAACGTCAGACAGCAAACAGGGCATCAGCCTGCCGCTTGCCGTTAATCTCAAACGGTTGCACGTTGCGCAAAAATGCCTGCTTATCGGATGTATCAAACCGATCTCCCCTTTAGCGCCTTTAAGTTTAAAAAGCTCGGCAGGGCCGTCATCAAGCCCTTTGTCTACTGGAACCAGATCGCCAAGAACGCTTATACGATCTTTTACCTCCGGAGCAAGAATATGCCTCCTGTCACTCATGCAAGCGGTTCCGATCGGCATATATTCAATAAACCGCACTTGAAAAGGGTAAGAAAAGGTCAGCCCGGCAAAATCCAAAATTTCATTATCATTGATTCCGTTAAGGACTACAACATTAAGTTTAATCGGGTAAAAGTCCAGATCCAGCGCTCTTTTTATCCCTTCAATGACCTTTTGAAAAAAATTATGCCCGGTTATTTTTTTAAATTTGTGCCTGTCCAGGGTGTCCAGGCTGATATTAATCCGTTTAATGCCCGCGGATTTAATTTTATCGATATTTTCCAAAAGTAAAACACCGTTGGTTGTAAGGGATATATCCGAAAGGCCGTCGATTGCATTCAATCTGCTTAGAAACCCGCAAATGTCTCTCCTGACAAGCGGTTCTCCCCCTGTTATCCGCACCTTTGATATTCCAAGGCGGACGCCTGTCTTAATAACCCTTAGTATTTCTTCATATCTTAATATCTCTTTATGTAAAAGTTTTGTGACGGAATCACGAGACATGCAGTATATACACCGAAGGTTGCAGTGGTCCGTGATTGAAACCCGAAGGTAGTTCAAGCGCCGGTTGTATTTGTCGATCAATTTTGATAACCTCATAAAAAGTGAATTCAACCCAAATTGAAATAAAACAATATATAATCTAAAAACACGCAGGGTGTCAATGAAAGCATCTTTAGCCGAAGCGCAACACAGCCATCAGACATTAGATGGAATTTTAAAACAGCTCCTACCCAGATAAATTAACACTTAAATTCAGGAGGGATAAAAATGGAATGGAAAGATTCATATGACGCCGCAGAAACAAACGGTGAAGCAGAAGAAGCTGTTAGCGGAAAAGAGGGATACTCATCCTGGAACAACAGAAAAATGAACAGGTTAAGCTTCAATCTGTTCAAAAACCCCTTTGTTTTAACGGGAATGGCTGTTTTGATCCTGGCCGTCCTGTCCGTCATCTTTATTTCCAACTTCTTAAAAACAGAGGTTGGAAAACAAATCGCAACGATAGAAGCACGGCTTAAAAATATGGAAGAACGGCTTGCCGGGACTAAAGATATCGACAAAAGAGTGGCGCTGCTTGGCAAGGAGAGCAAAACGATTGAAATATTCAAGAATCGGCTTGACCGGCTGGAATCATCCAGTTTTATGCGGATGGACGATTTGTCTGAAAAACTGGATATTCTGCAAAAAAAGACGGCCGGACGTAAACCGGAAAAAGCGGCAGCCGCTAAAACCGGAAAAAGCACTAAAATAGAATCGAAAAAACGTTACTGCGAGGTTAACGCCGGCGACACCCTGTACAGTATAAGCCGCCGCCATGGTTTAACTGTAGATGAACTGCTTAATCTTAACAATCTTGGTCCAGGCACAGTTATCCATCCGGGCCAGAAACTTTTGACAGGCGAGTGAGACTTGATTGAAAGTTGTGGTGGCGCTTAAAAATGAAATTTGAAGGCCCTGAAAAAAGACTCGAAGTTATTCTTGCTTCCCCCCAGGCAGACCTGCGCTCTGACATTGGCGGGCGATGGGGAAAAGTTGTAAAATCGAGCGGGTCAAAAATTATAAGCAAAGTTTCATCAGTCAATCTTGATGCATATCTTTTGTCCGAATCGAGCCTCTTTGTTTGGGATAATCGTATTCTTATGATTACCTGCGGTAAAACCACCCTTGTCAATGCGCTGGAAAAAATTCTGGATATCACGGGCAAAAGCACGGTTGCGCTTGTTTTTTATGAACGGAAAAATTTTACTTTTCCACATGAACAACCTTCTGATTTTGAAGATGAAGCAAAGCAGATAATGAAATCTTTTCCAGGCAAAAGCTACAGGCTCGGACCTGCAAACCTGGATCATGTGCATGTTTTTTATTCATCTAATGCGGATATCATAAATGAACCGGATGCGGTCCTGCAAGTGTTCATGCACGATCTTGATCCCTTAATAATGGAAAACTTCTGTTTTAAAAAATTCGGGACAGCGGGCCGGGCTGAAAAGCTTTCCGCTCTGAACGAGATTTACCCGCAGATGGTTACAGACAGTCATCTGTTTTCCCCCTTTGGTTACTCCTTAAACGGAGTTTTTAAAACAAACTATTTCACTGTTCATGTAACACCGCAGCATGAGGGATCTTATGCCAGTTTTGAAACAAATGTAATTGAAAAGGATTATTTAAAATTAACAGCGAAAACATTATCGTTATTTAAACCCGGAAAATTTTCTCTTGTTCTAACAAGCAGTGTGGAAGATTTATGCATAAAATTATATTCCAGCAGGGAAAATGTCGCTTCCGGTTATAATCTTACTGAAAAAAGCCTGTGCCGGTTCGACTTCGGATATGCGGTAACATTTTTAAACTGTGCTCATAAAAGCTTTCAACAAAAAGGAGCCATGACATAAAATTTCTTGACAGGAATGGGCATTTCCTGTTACGGACTTTTGGTTTTTTGATTAAAATTAGCGGAAACGATGTTTTTTGACTATAAAAAAAATAGTTCATGGGCCGAAAACCTTTCAATCATCACGCAGTTTGGCCTTACTATGGTCGGCTGCATTTTTTTTTGTTTTTTTGTCGGCTTGTATCTGGATAAATGGCTGGGGACAAAGGGTGTTTTTGTGACAATCTTTACCATACTTGGAGTTATCGGGGGCGGGGTTACGGTTTACCGCCAAATCATTGAGATAACGGATGACGCGGATAAAAGCGGACAAAAAAGAAAGAACCGATTCAAATAATGGAGATTGTAAGACAAACAGAAAAAAAATACTGTTCAACGGCAATGATACTGGCAATTGCAATAGGGCTTTTCTGTATTCTGGCAGACCAGAAACCTGTCGGAAAGGGTTTGATACTGGGCGCAATTTTCAGTGTTATCAATTTTGTATTAATCGGCGAGACACTTTCAACCAGGATAGGCAAATCAAGGAGTAAAACTTTTTTTGCCTCTTTCGGCACGATCATTTTCAGATATTTCTTGATGGCAATACCGCTTATAATGGCCATCAAGCTTGAACAGCTTAATCTGTTTGCTGTAATTTCAGGGCTTTTTTTTGTTCAGCTTGTCTTGCTGATCGACCATATTTTCAACTTAACAACCACAACCAGCGGCAAACAAGTTTAGGAAAAACATATTATGAACGAACTGGGCAAAGTACATCAGTTAATTATCCCGTTTTTTGGGCATGACATGACCTTTAACCTCGAAGCTATTTTGATGACATGGATCGTTATTGTTCTTCTTGTTCTTTTCGGTTTTTTTGCAACCAGGGATAAAAGCATATTGCCCGGGCCCGTGCAGGTAATCGGTGAATTGTTTGTCACACAGCTTTACGGTCTAACCGAGGATGCCCTGGATGAAAAGCTGTCAAAGACTTATGCTCCTTTAATATGCGCGCTGTTTATGTTTCTGGTGCTTTCAAACTGGCTGGGGATTATTCCACATCTTGAAGAACCGACAAAGGATCTTAACACGCCGTTAAGTCTTGGCATAATGGGCTTTTGCATCGCCCATTATGCGGGAATAAAGGCCAAGGGGTTTAAAAGTTATGCCGGCGCGTATTTTGAGCCCATTTTTTTTATGATGCCGTTGAATCTGATCGGTGAACTAGCCAAAGTAATTTCCATATCCTTTCGTCTTTTTGGAAATATCATGGGTGGATCTATCATTATACTGGTAGTATCTCATTTGACTTACAGTATTATTTTTCCACCTGTCCTTAACGCTTTCTTCGGACTTTTTGTCGGCACAATTCAGGCATTTGTGTTTACTATGCTTACGGTCGTTTATATTTCAGTACAGGTAAAATAGGTTATGTCATTTGATACTCAAACTTGGGTGAACGTTGCTGCTTTTCTTGGAGGCGGAATGGCCATGGGATTCGGCGCAATAGGAGCGGCTATCGGTGAAGGTTATACGGCCGCGGAAGCCAATTCAGCCATATCGCGAAATCCTGATATTTCAGGTGAAATTTTTAAATCAATGCTGGTCGGCCAGGCGATAGCCGAGTCCGCGTCAATTTTTGCGCTGGTCATAGCCATGATACTGCTGTTCACGGATTTTACCAGTGTCTCCTGTGTAACGGCATGTGTTTTACTGGCGTCCGGATTATCCATGGGGCTGGGAGCTATCGGCTCCGGCGTCGGCTCGGGATTTCCCGCAGGCGCGGCATGCAAAGGCATGGCCCGGCAACCGGAAATGAGCGGGAGATTAACGACAAATATGCTGATCGGTTCGGCTGTATGCCAGACGCCCGCTATTTTTGCTCTTGTGACGTCATTTATCTTACTATTTACAAATTTTTCAGGACGCCCGGTCTCACCGACATGGGCTGCTATCCTGGGAGCAGGGTTTGCTTCCGGGCTGGGAGCTATCGGCTCGGGCCTGGGAGGCGGCCTTGTGGCTGAAGCCAGTTGTGAGGGGATATCAAGACAGCCTTTGTCTGTAACCCCTGTAACAAATATTATGCTTTTGGGACAAGCGGTCACACAGACCACAGCCATATACGGACTGCTGATCAGCTTCATACTGATGTTTAAAGCTTTCCCTGAAACAAGCTCAATCGCGCCTCCTATGGCATTGCTCGGAGCGGGTTTATGTATGGGTCTGGGAGCGATAGGCCCCGGAGTCGGTGAAGGCTTTACCGCCCAAAGCGCGGTGCGCTGGATTGCAAGAAATGAAAATGCCACGGGTGATTTAACAAGAATAATGCTGGTGGGTCAGGCCGTTGCGGAATCGACGGGGATATATTCACTTGTTATAGCTCTCGTGCTTATTTTTGTTGTATGATATTTATATAATTTTTAACCAAAATATGTTTAGGAGGGATAAAAATGGCTATTGAAGGTGCGGAAATCATAAAGGCAGCGGCTTTTTTAGGAGCAGGTCTTTCAATGGGCCTGGGCGCCATAGGGCCCGGCGTCGGCGAGGGCATGGCAGCCGCAAAAGCATGTGAAGCAATAGGAAAGAACCCCAAAGAAGCCGGTCTGTTGACCAGAACGATGCTTGTGGGTCAAGCGGTTTCCGAGTCTACGGGAATCTATTCACTTGTTATTGCCCTGCTGCTTTTATTTGTTGTTTAATTTTTATGTTTAATTTTTATGTTTGATCATTTACTTCTTTTACCCTGTATTTGAATGGAAGATAGTCTATGCAAATTATCAGCAATATAGCACTGATTAGCATAAATGAAACGCTCATTGTTCAATTAATTTCTTTTCTAATCTTTTTATTCATTATAAATCGCATTATGTTCCGCCCTTTGCGAAGTGTAATTGAAAAACGACAATCGTATATCGAGAAGGTAAATCTGGGTATAATTAATGCAAAAGAAACATTGGAAGGCGTTACAGGCCGATTAAAAGAAAAGGAATTAACGACAAAAACAGAGGCGTACGGATTGCAAAAAGAACTTGAGCATATCGGAAACCAGGAGGCGTCCGATATATTTGCTACCGCAAATAAAGAGATTGCAATGTTAAGGAAAAAGACTGAAAAGGAAGTTGACGCCCAGATCTTTGAGGCAAGAAAAAAAATCCAAGAAGAGTCTGAAAAACTGACGGTCAGTATCATGGAAAAGCTGCTGGACAGGAAACTCGTCGCATGAATAGAATAAAAAAAAATGCCTGGTTATCTTTTTCTTGTCTTGCCGCAGTAGTTTTCACCATTCATATTTGTGGATATGATGCAATCGCATCTGAAAATGCCGCGGGCTGGAGAAGTTTGTACGACACGATTTTAAGATGGTTGAACTTTGGGATACTGGTTTTTATAATCGTAAAATTCGGCAAAACACCGATCACAAACTTTTTAAAGGGACAAAAAGAGGAATTGGCGCGGGAAATAAAAAAGATAGAAGAAGAAAAAGAAAGTGCCGTCGCAAAAACCGAAGAGATTCAGCAAAAACTGGATGAGAGCGATCTTTATTTTTCACAGCTTAAAAACCGGATTATTGAACAGGGCGAAAAGAAAAAACAACAGATTATCGATAAAGCCCATAAGCAGAGCCTGATGATGATTGATGAGTCAAAACGGAAAATAGGCAATCAGATATTAACGGCAAAAGACAAATTCCGGTCTGAATTAGTAGACGCGTCAATCGATCTGGCATTAAAGCGGCTGCCTGATGAAATCACCTCTAAAGACGACCAAAAACTGCTTGATAATTATATTACCGGCATTAATTAATTCAAAATTTCCGTGAACTTTGCTTAAACACAATGTTATCGCCCTGGGCATCGGCTTGCATATGAACCCCCCCTATGAATTTTCCTTTAAGAATTTCCATAGATAGAGGATTTTCTATATAGTGTTGAATGGCGCGCTTTAAAGGACGCGCTCCGTATACAGGATCATATCCCTTTTTGGCGAGCAATGATTTTGCGCTTTCTGAAAGCACAAGCTCAATATTATTTTGAGAGAGCCTGTCGCTGAATCTTTGAATCTGGATTTCTACAATCTTGCCGATCTGTTCTTGAGTAAGGTTATGAAAAATGATCGTTTCGTCTATCCGGTTTAAAAATTCGGGCTTAAAGCTTGCCCTTAAGGCTTCCATGATCCTCTCTTCCATCTCTTTGCGTCTCGATGTCCCAAGTTCCCGTATCCACTGGCTGCCGATGTTCGACGTCATGATAATGATAGTATTTTTAAAATTTACGGTTCTTCCATGCCCGTCCGTCATACGGCCGTCGTCAAGAATCTGAAGCAATATGTTAAAAACCTCCGGGTGAGCCTTTTCGATCTCATCAAAAAGTATAACCGAATAAGGACGTCTGCGCACCGCTTCGGTCAGGTACCCGCCTTCTTCGTATCCGACATAGCCGGGAGGCGCGCCGATAAGTCTTGATACCGAATGCTTCTCCATGTATTCGGACATATCAATTCTGACTATAGCCTGCTCATTGTCGAAAATAAATTCAGCAAGCGCCTTGGCAAGCTCGGTTTTGCCTACGCCGGTCGGCCCCATGAAAATAAATGAGCCTATAGGCCTGTCCGGATCCTGCAAACCTGAGCGTGCCCTGCGAACCGCATTGGAAACGGCTTCGATCGCCTCATATTGCCCTACTACCCGCTTTTTGAGGCGTTCTTCCATATGCACCAGCTTTGACCTTTCGCCTTCCAGCATTCTTTGGACAGGGATTCCCGTCCACTTGGAAATAACTTCGGCAACGTCCTCGTCATCCACTTCTTCTTTGAGCATCTTGCTCTCTTTCTGAATCTCTGAAAGTTTTTTGTTGGCATCCTCCAAACAATTTTTAAGCTCGGCCGCCTTCCCGTATCTGATTTCGGCAACCTTTGCCAGATCTCCATCTCTTTCAGCCTGCTGCTCTTTAATCCCGAGTTGTTCGATCTCTTCCTTGATCTTCCTTATTTTTTGTATAATATCTTTTTCATTTTGCCAGTGAGCCTTCATTTTAAGGATCTCGTCTTTCATGACGCCAAGTTCATCTTCCAGTTTTACAAGACGCTCCTTTGACGCGGGATCAGACTCCTTTTTCAAGGCCTCTCTTTCTATCTCTACCTGGATTATTTTCCGTTGGACCTCATCTATTTCCGAAGGCATGCTGTCTATTTCTATTCTAAGTTTTGAAGCGCATTCATCGATCAAATCTATCGCTTTGTCAGGGAGAAAACGGTCGGAAATATAACGGCTGGAAAGGGTTGCCGCGGCAACAATCGCCGAATCCTTGATCCGAACGCCGTGATGGACTTCATACTTTTCTTTAAGACCGCGAAGGATTGAAATCGTATCCTCTATGGCAGGTTCAAGAACCATTACAGGTTGAAACCGTCTTTCAAGCGCGGCGTCTTTTTCAATATGCTTTCGATATTCATTCAAAGTTGTCGCGCCTACGCACCGCAATGTGCCCCTTGCCAGCGCCGGTTTTAACATATTAGACGCATCCATTGCGCCTTCACTCGCACCCGCTCCGACAAGGGTGTGAATCTCGTCGATAAAAAGGATTACTTCGCCTTCGGCGCTTTCCACCTCTTTAAGAACCGCCTTTAGACGATCTTCAAATTCCCCTCTATACTTGGCTCCGGCGATCAATGCCCCCATATCCAGGGAAGCAACACGTTTGTTTTTTAAAGTTTCCGCAACATCTCCGGCAATAATCCGCTGTGCAAGGCCCTCAACGATGGCGGTCTTCCCGACGCCGGGCTCGCCGATAAGAACCGGATTGTTTTTTGTCCGCCTTGAAAGCACCTGAACAATACGCCTGATCTCCTCGTCACGTCCGATCACAGGATCAAGTTTGCCCAGTCGCGCCAAATCGGTCAGATCACGGCTGAATTTGTCAAGCGCCTGGTATTTTTCTTCAGGATTCTGATCTGTTATGCGTTGAGAACCCCGAATGTCCAAAAGAGCTTTAAGGATAGACTCCCTTGTAATGCCGTAGCGGCTGAATATTTTTGCGGCCTCCCCTTCTTTTACAGTTGTGACGGCCAGCAGAATATGTTCGATGCTTACATACTCATCCTTCATTTTAGAGGCTTCAGTAAAAGCCGTATCCAGTATTTCTTTTGTTTTGCCCGACATGTATACATCAATATTTCCGCTTATCTTAGGCAGCTTATCAATGGAAACTTCTATATCTCCGGCCACATCATCAGGAGAGATGCCAAGTTTAAGGAGCATTGCCCCGGCAATCCCTTCCCGCTCACTCAACATGACGCTTAACAGATGTTCCGGTTCAATCTGTTGATTATTATTCCGGGATGCCGATGCCTGGGCATTTTGAATCAGTTCCTGTGATTTTATCGTAAATTTATCAAAACGCATAAATGCCTCCTGCCTTTATCTATGCAATTGTTGACTTATATTTTTAATAAGATAGAAGTGATTCGATTTGTCTTTAATACTTCGTTTAAACCAAAAGAAAACATCATAACAACAATAACATAGGCAATATTTGCAATAAAAGTATTAGAGTAAATTGAGCTTTGTAGTAATGGCCAAAACAATGTAATAAAAATTACATGCAGCAAATATATACCAAATGTGTTTTTGCCTACGTATGAAATGATTCTATTTGTTTTAGTATTCTTATAATTAAATTTTGATAACAATAAAAAGATTGATATTGTCATTACGAGGGTCATTACTGTGTCATAGCCGCCCCATACCACATCATAGTAGGCATTATTTAGTTTGGTCATAAAAATTCCATACAAGAATAGCGCCAACTGGAATATGAAAAATAGCACTATAGGCAATGAATAATGGAAGTTGAACCTTTTTTCAGCAATAGATTTAAACAAAATGCCACCCATCAAAAAGTAGAATATAGCATAGAAACAATTACCAAATGGATTAACTATTGGAAAAAAATTGAATCTGTAATCTCCAAAATAGCCAAAAAGATTACAAATTTGATTCAACAAGTTATTTCCAAAAGAAAAAATAAATACGAATAATAGAATGGAGTATAGAGCGGATTTTTTTTCATGGTCGAAGCCGAGCTTAAACAAGGGGAGCAATATATATATTGAAATTAATGTCTTTAAGAACCATAAATGATTTATTCTAGGCGGTTTTAGGTGCCAAAGCGAACTCAAAAAACCTCTAATTGTATATGTGTCACTGCAAATGTATTTTAGCAATAACAACAATATTGCCCCCCAAATGTATGTTAAGAAAAATATTCTTATAATCCTTTCAACATTGTCCCTAAGAGAAAATCGCTTATTAAGGACTAAGGCACCATTAACCATAAAAAAAAGTGGCACGCATACACTTAGCGAACACTGAAAGAAATAGTGAATAAAAGTGGTTACATCCGGATTTACCAAAAAATTTTTATCCAACATATTGCCATGATAAAAAATAACTAAAAGTATAGCCAAAGCCTTTATGGCATCAAGAAATAGTATTCTTTGCATGTTGTTCCTATCTATATTTAACAATAGACACTAACGATTTAATGTCAAACAATCACAAATATCTATATCAATAGAATCCCTTATTTGGAGTCAGACATTTTGTGGTGATTCAAAAGAGAGCAAACCTTGTTTCAAGTTTTTCTTATCCGTTTTATCGCACACCATTCACCGCACATGGAACAGGGCGATGCTTCGGAACTATCTGCCTTGTCTGTTTTGACCTTTTCAAGATACCGGCAAAACTTGTCGGGATCGATAGACAAGTTTTGCTGGGCATCCCAGTCAAAATCATTTCTTGCGATCGATATTTTACGGTTTCTATCGAGTTCATCCGGTCTTTGACGTGCAAGATCTACAGATACGGCGGCTATCTTTGACGCAATAACACCTTCTTTAACATCATCAATGGACGGCAATCGCAGATGCTCCGCCGGTGTCACGTAACATAAAAAATCAGCGCCGAAAAAGGCCGCCATTGCGCCGCCTATTGCGCCGGCTATATGATCATAACCTGCCGCATAATCTATTGTCAGCGGCCCCAATACATAAAACGGCGCTCCGTCACACAGTTCTTTCTGTTTTCTGATGTTTTCTTCAATAAGATGCAATGGAACATGTCCGGGCCCCTCAACCATGACCTGAACATTTGCAGCCTTACAGCGTCGCACTAATTTTGCAATTGTTTCCAGTTCCCCGAATTGAGCTTCGTCATTGGCATCCGCGGTACAACCGGGGCGCAGCCCATCCCCAAGCGACATGGTAATATCGTATTTATTCATTACCTTTAATATATCGTCAAAATGTTCGTATAAAAAATTTTCACGCTGATGACCACGCATCCATTGAACAATGATGGAACCTCCTCTGCTTACCACGCCGAGCACCCGTTTTTCCGCAAGGGATATATGTTCTTTCAGCAATCCTGCATGTATGGTCATAAAATCGACATTCTCTTTTGCCTGTTTTTCTATAACGCTTAAAAAGTTTTCAATTGTCAGCTGTTCTGGATTATCCAATCCGATCATAGCCTCATATATCGGCACGGTGCCAAGGGTAATGTTGTGTTCATCAGTAATTCTTTTCCGGAAGCAACTGATATCACCGGCAATCGAAAGATCCATGACCGCATCTGCGCCACTGTCTATAGCAGCTTTGACCTTGCCTATTTCATTTTCAAAGTCACACAAAGTCGGTGATGTGCCGATGTTGGCGTTGACTTTAATACGGGCACCTTTTCCTATAGCTATAGGATTCAACTTTTTATGCAGATTATTACGAGCGATGACGATATGACCGCTGATTATGCTGCTGATGAGCGTTTTGGTGTCCATATATTCATCTTTAGCAATTTTCTCAATAAAATCAGGAATATCACCTCGTTTTAAATCGTCGATTATTGTGCTCATTTGTTACTCCTTAAATAACAACGGATGCATCGCCGCTTTACTGTAAAACAAAAGTGCGTGACTTTTTTTG
>JAUVKB010000218.1 GCA_030596405.1 Deltaproteobacteria bacterium | reverse complement strand
GAAGATAAATTAATATCGATATGCTTTTACTGATAACTGATAACTGATAACTGATAACTGATACAATATAACGACTTTCTTGTTTTTTGTGACAGAAAACCAGGAGTAAGGTACTAAGGAACGTGGACGAATTAACTTTCCCCTCTGTTTTTTTTCGTGTTTTCGTACTTTCGTGTTTTCGTGATAAAAAATTGAATAAATATCCATTCTATGCGTCACTAATAATTAACAACCAAAATCATCATAATTTTAAAATAAAGGGAGAAAAATATGAACCGGAGGTTTTGTCTTGCCGCTCTATTATGCCTGTTCCTGGTCTTCTCAGGATGCGCAACCACCCCTGTCTCCACCGTGAGACCACCGGCATACGCACAGGCAAAACAGCTTTTTGAGGCTGTTGATTTTCTTGCTGAAAAACTTGTTACTTCTTCTGGCCAGCGTGAAATTGGAAAAATCGCGGTGGCTGATTTTACAGGCTCTGGTGAAACCATTACAGGGATTGGAGAGTATTTTTCCGACAAGCTGACTATTAAACTGTTTGCATCCGGCAGATTTTCCGATGTGATGGAGCGCAAACAGTTAAAACAGATAATATCCTCTATCAAGATTGAACATAGCGGATATTTTGATCAGAATGCCGTGACAAAATACGGCAAAATGATCGGGGTTGACAGCATGGTCATAGGGACTGTCAAGGATATGGGAAGTTTTCTGGATGTTACCGCCAAGATAGTTCAATCCGAAACCGGCCGGATTCAAGGGGTGGCAGACGTACGGGTGATAAAGGATAAATCGGTCATGAATCTTATGGGCCGGCAAAAAACAGCCACTCTTACTATTTCTACTGTTCCTCAGGCAAACGGAAGTGTTGTTACAGGGGGAAAACAGGGGCGGCTTGTGAATGGAAGCGCTGTTTTTAGCGGCATTGCCTATGGCGAATGCCGGGTTGTTATTCAACCGGAAGGCTATGCGCCGGTTCATAAAAATATTATTGTCCGGTCAGCAAATGAGGCTATATCTGTGATGCTTATAGAAAAAAAGTACAGCGTATCTTTTCAGATTGTGCCGCCTGATGCAAAATTTACAGTTGATGGAAAAAAAATAAAGCTTAATTCCCAGGGGTATGCAAAAATTGCAGATCTAAAATCAGGAACATGCAGCTATGTGGCTGAAGCTAAAGGACATGAAAGTAGGCTCGATACTTTTAATCCGGCATGTAATCAAATCATTGCGATTAACCTTGAGACAGACGATCCTTTTTTCGCGTTGAAAAATAAATTTTTCCAAAAATATAAAAAAAGCAGCAAAAAGCAGGATTTCGGCATAAAATTATGGACGGACAAGGGCTCGTATAATCTTAATGACCCGATCTGTTTTTCTTTCCGCTCTGAAAAGGATTGTTATCTTGTTCTTGTTAACATAGGCAGCAGTGGCGATATAACCCAAATATTTCCTAACCGGTTTCATTCGGATAATCGTATAAAAGGCGGTGTGAATTATCGGATACCGGATGAAAGTTACGGTTTTCAATTCAGGGTGGAGTGCCCGGCCGGAACCGAGAGAGTATATGCCATTGCCGGCACAAGGCCGGTAAATATTTTCAATAATGATTTCAGCCGTAAGAGCTTTACCTCCCTGACGCGCGGCAGGACAAGAGATATCAAGGTGTACCAGGCCGGCGACCGTCTGGATCAGGTGAAACTGGATGCCGCGGCTGAATCTATTGTGTATGTTTATTAGGTTGAAGGTAGAAGGTTGAAGGGGTTTTAAAATGCGCTTTTTCCTAATAACCTTCAGCCTTCAACCTTCAACCTAATAACCTAAACAAAGGAGAAAAATAATGGGAAATATTGGAAAATTGCCGCAAATGACATCTGCGCTGGAGGCCATGTTTATTAGTGTGGTTTTTTTGTTTTTTTCGGTATCATCGGCAAGGGCTCAAGAAGAAGAAAAAAAGGTTATTGTTAATGGCACAGCGCAGGTTTTTGGAAAAAATATTGAAGGCGCGCGCAATAATGCCGTAAAAGACGCCCTGCGACAGGCTGTAGAACAGGGGGTGGGAACGCTGATGGATGCTGATTCCATTTTGCAGGACGATCTGCTGATGGAAAAAATTTATACAAGCACGCAGGGATATATCACCGGATACAAAATCATAAAAGAGCGCAAAGAACAAAACGGTCTTTACAGGGTAAAGATACGCGCCGGAGTGAGGCCGGGTATTCTCGTTGACACGCTCATCAAGCTGGGGCTTTATAAGGGTATGATGGATTATCCCAGGATTCTTGTTATCTGTTCCCCTGACGCGCAGGCAACAGATGCGGCAAACGCGGCCGAGAGCGTACTTTTAAAAACCCTGACCAATAAACATTTTGACCTGGTTGATCCGGGCATCTCTTTAAAACTGCATGATGATACAAAAAGCCTGCTTAATGCCGATACTATAAAAAATGCGGCGGCAAAGCTGGGGCTTGAGCATCATGCGGAAATCGTGCTCCTTTACGGGGTAAAGGCAACACCGGCAGGGTTTGACGGAATGATGGAGACAGCATCGGTTACCATGCGGATAAAGGCGATTGTAACAACTACCGCGCAGATTCTTTTTGCAGACGAACAAAGCATATCCGGGATTGGAGAATCAACAGACCTTGCATGTTTAAACGGTGCGCGCAGAGCTGCTGAAAATATTGCATCTCCCATGATAAACGGCATTGTCTCATGGTGGGCCGATTATACGGCCAACGGGCTGCCTTATACAATCAGATTAAAAACCGGAAAAAACGCAGACAGGATGGTTTTTACATTCCAGGACGCGGTTGAATCGATCCCGCGGGTGGTTTCATTAACGGAAAGAAGCTCCGGCGGAGGAATTACGGAAATGATGGTAAAATACAAGGGAACCTGCTCTGAATTTAAAAGGGCAATCTTTAAAAGGCTTGCGCAGGACAAAAGATTTACCAACCTGCAAACCGAGGGGTCAAATGGGCGGTTTTTGGTGTTGAAGGTTGAAGGTTGAAACCTCCTCGTTCCCACGGTCCTCCGTGGGAACGTACATCGCAGCGTCCGGTCTGCATTCCCACGCTGGAGCGTGGGAACGAGGGCGGGAGTATGGTGTTGGATCAAAGACACGCAAACGGGATCCCGATTATTTTTTCGTCATACAGGCGCGGGCGTTCATCGTTGTTTATGACAATTCCGAATCTGCAAGCTTTTCTGACAAAATCCTTTAATCCCCTCAACTGCCTTGACGGCACTGTCTGGGCATATTTAATCTCAACCGGAATCAGGCCGAAAGCGCCTTCGAGTATCAGATCAACCTCAGCTCCGCCGCCGGTG
>JAUVKB010000062.1 GCA_030596405.1 Deltaproteobacteria bacterium | reverse complement strand
TGAAGATTCCTTATGCCGCAGTTGCCATGTCGACTGATTACGACTGCTGGAAGGAAGATGAAGAGATTGTTTCATGGGAAGAAATTATGGATGTATTCAACAAAAACGCAGACAACGTCAAAAGACTTCTGACAAACACTATTTCAAAGATTAAATAAAACGGGATAAAAAGGGGGGCATTATGAACATTAAAGAAAAGATAAGAACCGTTCCGGACTATCCGATAAAGGGCGTTATGTTCAGGGATATTACACCGATTATGCAGGATCCGGAAGCATTTAAGGCGGTCTGTGATACGTTTTACAACCGTTATAAGGATATGGAAATAGACAAGGTCGTCGGAATCGACGCAAGAGGGTTTATCTTCGGAGCCGTGCTGGCATATCAATTAAACGTAGGTTTTATCCCGGTTAGAAAAAAAGGAAAGCTGCCGCATAAGACAATAAGTGAGGGATACGTGCTTGAGTACGGAGAAAATATTATGGAAATACATGAGGACGCAATAGAAAAAGGAGAGAACGTCCTTATAGTTGACGATTTGATGGCAACCGGTGGGACCATTTCCGCAACAACAAATCTGGTGGATATGCTCGGAGGAAAAATCGTTGAATGCGCCTTTATCATCGAACTTCCGGACCTGGGAGGCAGAAAAAAGATAAAAGACTATAAAGTTTTTGCAATAACCGAGTTTGAAGGCGAATAAAAAAATGAATCTGTCCAGTAAATTTTTCAGGTTTACACAGGTTGGTTGTTTATGAACATTGCAGCCACAATTATTCCAATATTTGCCGTTATTTTTCTCGGATGGCTTGCCCGCGAAAAGGGGTTTATGCCGCCTGAGTTTTTGGGACCGGCAAATCGTCTTGTATACTATCTGGCAATTCCCGCCATGATTTTCAGGGCTATTTCAAAAGCCTCCTTAAAGACCGAGTTTAATATTATGGTCATTATAATTACATTGCTTTCCATTCTGACCGTTTTTGTCTTTGTCTGGGGTATCGCTTCAATAAAAAATATAAAACAAAAGTACCGGGGCACTTTTATTCAGAGCTCTTTTCACGGTAATCTGGGATACATAGGCTTTGCCGTGTCATATTATTTTCTTGGATCCGAAGGGTTTGTCCGTGCAAGTATAATCGGAGGTTTTGTAATGCTCCTGCAAAATACCCTTGCCGTTGTTGCCCTTAAATTTTATTCAAACAGTGCATCTGCCAAAGAAAACAGACTTAAAATAGTTGTTAAAATACTAAACAATCCCGTCATACTTTCAGCCATAGCCGGCATATTATTTTCCGTTGCGGAAATACCGATCCCGCTTGTCGCAGACAGGGTCCTGAAAATAATAAGCGATTTTGCGCTGCCTGTGGCGTTATTGATAATAGGAGCTTCTCTATCGTTTGAACTTATGCGGCTGCCGGTATTTTTAGTTTTGTTAACGGGTATTGTTAAACTGGTTTTGCTTCCCTGTCTGGGATTTTTCCTGTATCGCATATCCGGTATTACATCGCATGACTTTTTGCCCGGTCTTATCTTGCTCGCGTCGCCGACGGCTACCATTGCATATGTAATGGCAAAGGAGATGAAAGGTGATGCCGATTTTGCCGTTGCCGCAATTTCCACCAGTACCATATTATCGGCTCTAACATTTTCAGTATGGCTGAATATTGCAGGTTAAGGGGTAAAAAGCATATGGAGTATAAATTTAACAATCCGCTTGTTACAGGCGGAGCCGGATTTATAGGTTCCCATCTGGTTGACTCCCTTATAGAAAAGGGATGCAAAACAACCGTTCTTGACAACCTTTCTACAGGTAGTCTTTCCAATCTGGCTCATATTAATGATCGGATTACTTTTATTAAGGGTGATATCAGGGATTATGAAACAGTAATAAAGGCGGCAAAAGGATGTGACGTTATATTTCATCAAGCTGCCGTGGTCTCTGTTCCACAGACTGTGAAGGAGCCGGTTGACTCTGCCATGGTAAATGACATGGGGACTCTTTTTGTTCTTGAATCTGCTCGTAAAAATAATATAAAACGGGTTGTCCTTGCCAGTTCCTGTGCTGTTTATGGAGATTATCCCCAGGTTCCAAAGCATGAAAATATGAATCCGGAGCCCCTTAGTCCATATGCAGTTCAAAAATTGACGGGAGAAATGTATGCAGGGCTTTACCCTGATCTTTACGGAATTGCGACGGTATGCCTTCGTTATTTTAATGTATACGGCCCAAGACAAGACCCCTCTTCACCTTATTCGGGCGTGATATCTATTTTTATGAAAAAGGCGATCTTAAATGAGCCGCCGGTTATATACGGTGATGGCAATCAGTACAGGGATTTTATATTTGTTAAGGATGTTGTCAGGGCGAATCTGCTTGCAGCGGATGCAAAAAATGCAGGGGGCAAAGTTTTCAATGTCGGAACCGGAGTTTTTATCAATATAAACCGGCTATGGGATATGATCCGCCGGATATCGGGCGTGGATATAAAGCCGGAATACAAGCCCTTACGACCTGGTGATATTTTAAAATCCGTGGCATCTATTGATCGTGCAAAAGCAGATCTTGATTTTGAATCTGAATATATATTTGAAAACGGTCTTGCGGAAACATTTAAGTGGTATAAGCGTATAACGCAAGTAGATCATTGAAACCAAAACTAATTTTAACTTTGAGAAAGAATAATATGAATTTTTCATTTGAAACCGTGCTTGTAACAGGAGCTGCCGGATTTATAGGTTTTCATTTATCAAAACGTCTTTTAGAAGACGGATATAGCGTCTCGGGCATTGACAATTTAAATCCTTACTATGATGTAAACCTTAAAACCGACCGGCTTGAAAAACTTAAAACTTTTGAAAGGTTTTCATTTTTCAAAACAGATCTTTGCGACCGGGAGGCGATGGAAAAAATATTTAAAAACAGACGGTTTGACGTTGTGGTGAACCTTGCCGCACAAGCAGGCGTAAGGTACTCACTGGAAAATCCGCATGCTTATGTTGACTCAAATATTGTCGGATTTGTCAACGTGCTCGAATGTTGCAGGCACAACAAAGTTAAGCATCTGGTATTTGCTTCATCCAGTTCCGTGTACGGGGCGAACACCAACATGCCTTTTTCCGTACACCACAATGTTGATCACCCAATATCCCTGTACGCCGCCACAAAAAAGGCGAATGAACTAATGGCGCATACTTACAGCCATCTGTTCGGGCTTTGCTGCACCGGCCTGAGGTTTTTTACGGTTTACGGGCCCTGGGGGCGTCCTGACATGGCTCTTTTCCTGTTTACGCGCGCTATTCTTGAGAGCAAACCGATTAAAGTATTTAACCACGGCATGATGAAAAGGGATTTTACCTATATCGATGATATAATAGAGGGTGTGACAAGGGTTATGGCCAGGCTTCCTGAATCTGATCCAAAATGGAGCGGAAACGACCCTGACCCGGGGACATCGTATGTGCAATACAAAATTTATAATATAGGAAATAATAATCCGGTTGAGCTTGGCGAATTCATAGGGGTAATCGAAAAAACCCTCGGGAAAAAGGCGGAGAAAGAATTTTTGGGCATGCAGCCGGGTGATGTGGCCCAGACGTATGCGGATATTGATGATTTGGAAAAAGATGTGAACTTTAAGCCGGAAACATCGAGTGAAGTGGGGATAAAAAAATTTGTTTCATGGTATAAGGATTATTACGGCTGTTAATAGTGTTTTGCCCTGGATAAAAACGGTTTTATAAATCTGTAAAAAGCATATGGCATAAAAATGGTGATTAAATGAAATTGACGATTGTAGGGACCGGATATGTCGGCCTTGTTACGGGGACAGGTTTTGCAAATTTAGGCAATGATGTACTCTGCCTTGATGTTGACAAGACAAAGGTTGAGATGTTGTCAAACGGCAAATTGACTATATATGAGCCCGGATTGAATGAGGTCTTTACAAGAAATATTAAATCAAAGAGATTGATTTTTACAACGGATGCCAAAACAGCGGTTGAGAAATCAGATATAATTTTTATCTGTGTCGGCACGCCGGCCGACCGGAATCACGAGGCGGACTTGACTGCTGTAAAAAAGGTGGCCGGGATGATAGGCAAAAATATAAACGGATATAAAATAATTGTAAACAAGAGTACGGTTCCTGTGGGAACCGCGGACATTGTAAGAGATATTATAATGGAAAACCAGCCGCAGCATATCGATTTTGATGTTGTTTCAAATCCTGAATTTTTAAGAGAGGGCGCGGCGGTTAAAGATTTTGAGAATCCGGACAGGATTGTGATCGGTACGGACAGACAGAAAGTCAGAGAAATAATGACGCCGCTATTTCGTTCTATTGCCAGAACAGACAGGCCGATTATGTTTACCGACATTAAAAGCGCGGAAATCATCAAGTATGCCAGCAACGCCATGCTTGCCACCCGGATCAGCTTTATGAACCAGCTTTCTCATCTATGCGAAAAGGTGGGCGCAGATATAAAGGACGTTGCAAAGGGCCTTGGCTTTGATGGAAGAATAGGCTCCAGGTTTTTGCATGCAGGTCTTGGCTTTGGAGGCAGCTGCCTGCCAAAGGATGTTAAGGCTCTTATCTCCACGCTGGAACGGTACGGTTGTGATTCTGATCTGTTCAGGGCGGTGGACAGTATAAACGAAAAACAGAAAACCGTTGTTATTGAAAAGCTGAAATCGGTTTTAGAGATAAAGGGGAGCTCCATAGCGATATGGGGAATTTCATTTAAACCAAAGACCGACGATATCAGAGAAGCGCCTTCTTTAAAAATAATAGCCGCTCTGCAGCAAATGGGGGCAAAAATACACGCATTTGACCCTGTTGCAACCGCCAATGCCGAAAAAGAGACAGAAAACGTCAAGTTTTTTGAAGATCCTTATGAAACAATCCGTGATTGTGATGCGCTAATCGTTGTAACTGAATGGGATGAATTCAGAAACCTGGATATGCGGGCCGTAAAAGTCCTTTTAAAACAACCGATAATTATTGACGGCAGAAACATTTATGACCCAAAAGAGCTAAAAGCATTCGGCTTTAATTATTTGGGAATCGGAAGATAAATAAAAAAATAATTCGCAGCTATGACAAAGACAGTAAAATCCAAACTGGCAGAGTTGAGGACAAGATTAAAAAAGATGATCGCCGCCGTTCTTGGAGGGACACACGACCACTATTTATGCTATCTTCCTGAAAATACAGGTTTTCTGTCTTTTTTTATGCTTAAGCTCTTTTTTTCCGGCGTAAAGATCGACAAAGAACAGGCCTCTGTTTTTCAAACAATCCCAAAAGATGCCATTATTGTGTATGTGACCCGATATAAAAGTTATTTTGAATATCTATTTTACCACACACGTTACAAAGAAGAGGGGCTCCCATCGCCTGAAATAGGTTTTTCCTGTAAAGTCTTTATGCTGCAGCCCCTGTCGCGAATCTTTAAAATATTTTTGGCCCACCTTGATTGTTTTTTTAAAAACAGGACTTTTCCCGATCCTTACAGCAGCGGATATATAAAAAAGGAACTGCTTGGCGGACGATCGGCCCTGCTCTCTTTGATAGACGATAAAGGTTTTCGTCAAAGATTTATTAAATCAAAGGCGGATCCGATCCAATACCTTATCGAAACACAGGCAACCATTGACCGTCCGATTTACATCATCCCGCAATTGATGTTTTTCAGCAAAAAACCCCATCGGTCCATACCGTCTATGATCGATATCCTGTTCGGCACGGAAGAAAACCCGGGGAGAATAAGAAGGCTTGTAACCCTGTTTAAAAATCCCGGGAAAGTTTTTGTTGAAATATCCAATCCTCTAAGTCTTAAACATTTTATCGAGAACACGAAAGATAATAAGCAGAATATCGAACAGCAGTCGCTCGTTTTGAGACGTTATCTTTTGGCTCAAATGAACCGTCACAGGCAGACTATAACCGGACCTGCTCTGAAATCGAAAGAGGAGTTGAAAGAAACTATTTTAACGAGCGACAGGCTTCGGAATTTCATGGATCGTTTTGCAAAAACCCGCAAAATTTCTAAACAAAAGGTATTTAAAGAAGCGGATGGCTATCTTGAAGAAATCGCCGCAAATTATAATATAGGCGTGATAAGAGCCCTCGTCACAATTGTAAAATGGATTGTTAATATCATGTTTGAGGGGGTAAGCGTAAATAGTGACGCGCTAAACAGAGTTAAAAACATGTCTCAAAAGGGGCCTTTAATCCTTATGCCCTGTCACAAAAGTCATATAGATTATCTTATATTGTCATATCTCATGTTTAACAATAACATGCCGTGCCCCCATATAGCTGCCGGAAAAAACCTTTCTTTCTGGCCGATGGGGCCGATATTCAGGAGGGGAGGGGCTTTTTTCTTAAGGCGGACATTAAAGGGCGCCGTGCTCTATACAAAAGTTTTTACAGAATATATTCAAAAACTTCTTGAAGAAGGGTTTAATATAGAATTTTTCATCGAAGGCGGCAGAAGCCGGACCGGAAAACTGATAACGCCCCAACTGGGATTGCTTTCCATCCTTCTCAATGCCTTTAAAAACGGGGCCTGTGACGATATGATATTTGTTCCCATCTTCGTGGGGTACGACAGGGTTCTGGAAGAAAATTCATATCTCAATGAAATAGAAGGGGGGCAAAAGGAACCTGAAAATTTTTTGCAAATATTAAAAGCCGGAAAGCTTTTAAAAAAAAGGTACGGGCGGATTTATGTCAGATTTCATGAGCCTCTCTCTCTTAAAGAACTTTTATCTTCATACGGTCCCCCGATTCAAGATATGACGCCTAAAATTCAAAACACATTCTGTCGAGATTTGGGGCACAGGATATTAAATGCCATAGACAGTCTGTCCATAGTCACACCATATGCTCTCGTGGCAAGCGCTGTTTTGAACTGTTCTAAAGAAAGCTTCTCTCATGATCATTTGATGTCCCATATCGAAACATATATGAACTACCTGTCTTCACAAAATGTCAAGCTGGCCGATACGCTTCTTGTTGATTATGTCCATGCCGTAAATCATGTACTGGATATTTATATCCAAAGAAAATTCATCGAACGCATTTCGTGGAATAAATTCAACGAACTTTCTGATGCTCACTTCAGGGTCAATACAAACAGGAGACCCATGCTGGAATACTACAAAAACAACTCGATTTCTTTTTTTATACCGGCGGCGTTCACTGCGCTTTTAATTCTTGAAAAAGATGCATTCCAGTTTCCCGCTTCCAATCTGCACTCCGGCTATAAATTTCTTCAGGAATTTTTTAAAAATGAATTCTCTTATAGCGTTGACAGGCCGCCTGAATACTTTGTGCGAAAGAGTTTAAAATCATTTATTGATGATGCCATTATTATACCACATCCCACATTGCCGGACACATACAACCTGACCTCGGCGGGTTTCAGGAAGCTGAACCTTTTTTCCAGCTTTTTGAAAACCTATTTTGAATCATACTGGATCGTATTGAACTTCTTTACCAGGTACCCGAAAAATTCCATATCCGCAAAGGACCGACTAAAAAAAATACAGTCGCTGGGAAATCGCATGTACAGGCAAAAAGAAATAAAGCGAAAAGAATCGCTCTCAAAGGTCAACTATGATAATGCCGTCAATTTTTTTGTCACTCATGGTGTAAGAGGTTCGGATGATGATGAAAAAATTGGATTTTATGCCGATGCAATTCAACGAGGCTTAAACCGTATGTCATCATCATAGAACGATTTGCTTTTTAAAAAAGAACATTTGGAAAACAGCATCGGAGGCGCTAAAATGAGCCGGATAAAACTCATGGTAAACGGTATTCCAGGCAATATGGCGGTTAATGTGGCGAAACACGCCAAAAAAGACGACCGGTTTGAACTAATCCCGAAATCACTTACAGGGCCTGAAATTACGGATGTTGATTATATTATCGACTCGAACACCATCCGGCTGATTCGGCCTGAAATACGGGACAAGGCCATTGCCGAAATAATGAAAAAAGAGGGTGTTTTTATGTCCGTAGACTATACACACCCGTCGACTGTCAATAGCAACGCCGAATTTTATTGTAAAAAAAGCCTCCCTTTTGTAATGGGCACAACAGGCGGTGACAGAAAGCTTGTTGACGATATGGTCCGCTCGTCTTTAATTCCGGCGGTTGTTGCGCCGAATATGGCCAAGCAGATCGTAGGCTTTCAGGCCATGATGGAATTTGCCGCAGTTACGTTTCCGGATCTTTTTAAAGGATATACACTTGAAGTAAAAGAGAGTCATCAGAAAGGCAAGGCAGATACAAGCGGAACCGCCAAGGCTATGATACGGTATTTCAACAAACTGGGTTTATCTTTTCCCGAACAGGATATAATCAAAGAGCGCGATCCAAAAATTCAGAAAAATGTATGGAAAATACCAAAAGAACATATAGGCGGACATGGATGGCATACATATACACTTGTTTCAAATGATAAGACCGTCCGTTTTGAATTCACTCATAATGTTAACGGCCGTGATATTTATGCAGAAGGAACCCTTGACGCTGTTTCCTATCTGTTTGAAAGATTTAATGAGGGGGCAAAGGGAAAGGTCTATACTATGATTGATGTATTAAAAGAAGGATAGATTTATAATGCCGCGTATGAATAAATTCATTTTTTTTCTTTTGATCTTAATTGCCGCGTCTGTCTTTGCAGATGAGCTGTTCCCCGCAAATGACTGGGCAGACAAACCAAATCCGATTGCAAGTCCGGATGCGGTGCCCGGAGGAACTATTTCCGTTTTTGCGGGCCAGTCCCCCAAAAGCCTGAATTATTACCTGGACAATAATAGTTTGTCTGCGGAAATATTCGGCGCCATGTATGAAACGCTCCTTACAATGAATCCTGTTACATTGGCATACGAGCCGGGTCTTGCTTTGAAGTGGTCAATATCGGATGATAAAAAAACCTTTACGTTCTATAATATCGGCAAAAAAGCCGTGTGGAGTAACGGCACCCCTGTGACGGCCTACGATGTTAAATGGACATATGATGCCATCATGAATCCGAAAAATTTGACCGGCCCGCATAAAATTTTTATGGAACGGTTTTTACCCCCGGAGGTCATAGACGGTAAAACAATACGTTTTACCGCTAAATCTATCCACTGGAAGAATTTAAGCGCCGTCAGCAGTTTTTATATTCTTTGCCGACAGGCATATGAAAGCAAGGATTTCAACAAGATAAATTTCGCGTTTCCCGTAGTTTCAGGCCCCTATAAGTTAGGCGTAATAAAGGAGGGGATTTATTTGACTTTAGAACGGCGCAAAAATTGGTGGAACAGGAGCGCCGAAAGGTCGATGGGAACCGGCAATTTTCAAACCATAAAGTTCAGATTTTTCAGTGAAAGGGAGAATGCCTTTGAGGCGTTTAAAAAGGGTATGATCGATCTTTTCCCCATATATACTTCCCGGATATGGGTGAATCAGACAGGAGGAAAAAAATTTTTAAAGAACAGGATAGTTAAACAGAAAGTCTTTAATCACAAGCCTGTCGGGTTTCAGGGTTTTGCCATGAATATGAGGCAGCCACCCTTTGATGATATCAGGGTTCGCAAAGCCATGACGTTTCTTCTTGATCGGAAAAAGATGAATAGCACGCTGATGTATAATCAGTATTTTCTCCATAAATCTTATTTTGAAGACCTTTATTCTCAAAAGAATCCATGCCCGAACCCTGTTTTTGAGCTGAACAAGGAAAAGGCTGTTACCCTTCTCAAAGAGGCCGGATGGATTGTAAACCCGAAAACCGGTCTGCTGGAAAAAAATGGAAAACCTTTTGTTTTCAAGTTTTTAACCAGGAGTGCGGCAAGTGAAAAATTTCTGGCCATTTATGCGGAAGATCTCAAAGATGCGGGGATTGAACTCGTCATAGACAAAAAGGACTGGGCGGCCTGGGCAAAAGACATGGATGAGTTCAACTTTCAGATGACATGGGCTGCCTGGAATTCAGGTGTTTTCAAAGATCCGGAAGGGATGTGGTCTTCAGACGAGGCGGACAGAAAAGGCGGAAGTAATATTACAGGTTTTAAAAACAGCCGGGTTGACGAACTTATCGAAAAGCAAAAAGTGATTTTTGATATCAATGCCCGCAACAAAATATACCGGCAAGTTGATCAGATTATTTATAATGCATACCCCTATGTTCTTTTGTGGAATATCAACTATACCCGTCTCCTTTACTGGAACAAGTTCGGGACGCCGAATACCGTGCTTTCCAAGTATGGCGACGAAAGCAGCGCTTACTGGTACTGGTGGATAGACGAGGACTCAGCGGCGGATCTTGACGATGCCATAAAAAAAGATCTTTTGCTGCCCCCCAAAAAATCTTCAATACATTTTGATAAATTCTTTTAAATTTTCAGACGTGTTTACTGAAAAACAAATAGAGGAGGAAAAAAGATGACCGCCATAAAAAGGGCCGTTTTATATTTTGCATGTTTATTCATCGTCTTTGCAACGGCTTGCTCCACAAAGTCGGTCAGTTCTACCGATATAAAACATTATCCTGTTGATAGTCTTGAAGGAATTATTACTAAATCCGGGGTTCAGATGGACGAAAAAATAACAAGTGATGGAAATGGCTCATTACAAATTACTACCAGTAAGCCGACCACGGTGAGACTCTATGAAACTGGAAATATTGATATCGAAAATGCGCGACTGATCTATCAATGCAAACTTCGCACTGAGGGCGTTGAAGGACAGGTATATATTGAAATGTGGTGCCACTTTCCCGGAAAAGGGAATTTTTTCTCCCGCGCTCTTCAATCTTCGCTGTCGGGAAGCAATGAATGGACATCGCAAGAGACGCCTT
>JAUVKB010000159.1 GCA_030596405.1 Deltaproteobacteria bacterium | reverse complement strand
GGTGCGACTGGCAATCCATCTCAACAGAATGGCCTTATCCGATGCTATGACTTTTATTTTAGGTGTTTTTCTTGGCATAATGCCAAGACTATATATAATATAGAATATTTTGTCAATTAAACACTAGTTATTTATGTCTATATGCTTATGAGCTAAGTGGAAATCAGAAGTTCTCCGCCTTTGGCATGAGCCGCGTGTGCTTCGTCCCCTCTTCTTGTTTCCAGGCTCCGGCCCGGGAACGCAATTGCCTTGAAAGCTCCAGCTTTCCAAACAGAACTTGAAGCTGAAGCTTTCCGGGAAAAGGGATACGTTTTTGCAATATTTTTACCACTAAGTACATTTATGTAATATTGCATATTTTGTCTTTAAGGGAATATATGCAATTAAAGCAATAGATTACCCTAATTACTCATGACCTGGAATAAAGGCACGTTTTTTGCGTTATTAAAAAATGTAGACAAAAAAATCCCCGGTTATTTATATTTACCGGTTTCAAAAACAGAACTTTTACAAAAAAAAGAAGCGTGACTTCAGTGAGGTCAAAAATATAGGTTCTGAACTTTAATAAATATTATGCCTCATACATCTGCCATGATCAGAAAGGCTGAGCATTCCGACATAAATCAAATGATAGGGCTTCTTAAGGATTTGTTTTCCATGGAGGAGGATTTTACCTTTAACGAGGCTGCTCAGCGGCACGGACTTTCCATGATGCTGAACAATAATCAAAATCGCCGCATCATGGTTGCCGTATCAGGGAAGCAAGTCATGGGAATGTGCAGCGCTCAATTACTTGTTTCAACAGCGGAAGGAGGCGTGGTTGCATTAATCGAGGATATGGTGGTTTCCAAAGCATTTCAAAGGCAGGGGATCGGCAAAAAACTTCTGCTGTCAATCGAGAAGTGGGCCGTAAAAAAGGGCGTCAAAAGATTGCAGCTTCTCGCTGACGGAAATAATGTTGATGCCCTCAATTTTTATAAAAAACAGAAATGGTCAATAACACAGTTGATCTGCCTGCGTAAAAAACCGGATAAGAATTAAAAATGGCGACTTCAAGAAATGCCGTGGTTCAAAGGGACGGGAAAATCTTCCAAAAGATCAAATTATTTTCCCTATGAGGCTGTCCGGGAATAGCAATTTTTTTCAAAATCGAGACATGCGAAAAAAATTACCGCAGGCATCTATATTAATATTGGAGTCTCTCAAGTTCGCTTACCTCTGAGGATAATTTTTTGAGTATAACGAAGAGTTTGGGAAAAAGGGCATTTTCGGGCAGCCTTATAGCGATTATAGTCGGTGTTTTATTAATGGCTTTTGATGCCTTTCCCCAAGAGTCGCCTGAAATTTTGGTTTTTGCCGGCGCCGGTATGCGGCAGCCGCTGGATAAAATCGGCAAGACCTTTGCAAAAAAATATAAGACAAATGTAATTTATGACTATGAAGGCAGCGGCCGGCTGGGAAATAAAATACTGGCCGGTCAAAGGCCGGATGTTTATATTCCAGGCGCAGAGCGGTGGGCCGAGCTTCTTAAAGAAAAGGGATATGTCAAAAACTATCAAGCGGTTGCCCTTCATGTGCCGGTAATAATCACACCGCCTGATAATTTAAAGGTAAATTCTTTGCATGATTTTTTAAAACAAGGAGTTAAGATCGTCCTGGGTGACGGCAGGGCCTGCGCAATCGGCAAGGCAGGCAGCCTGATTTTTAAAAACGCCGGGCTGGATAAAACCAAAATGAATGTCATTGCCGGAGGAGCCACTGTAAAACAGATACTCTACTGGGTCCGGCAAAATAATGCCGATGCCGGCCTGGTATGGCGGGCAGACGCCATCCAGGCCGGTGGGTTAAGGATTCTAAGCATTTCCAAAAATATCAATTATATAGATATGATACCCGTATGCACAATGTGCAGCCCCAGGCATCCTGAAAGGGCATCTAAATATATTGAATTTGTTTTGCAGGAAGGGAAGGAGCAATTTAAAAAAGACGGGTTTTCTCCCCCATCATTATGAGTATGTCGCAATCCGGTCTTTTTAGGGACGGTCAGGACAAGGAATGTGGACAAATCGCCAAAAGTTGATCAAATGGAAACAAAACAATTCACATTATTTGATATTCTTCTTACACTGCTTACCGTGATATTTTTCGCTTTTATCATTCTGGTCTTCCTGATGTTGTTTACTGCTGTATCGGCCAATCAATTATTGCGCCAATTGTCTTCACCGCTGGTCCTTGCTTCTATTCGAATCAGTTTGCAAACCTCTTTGATTGTTGTCTGTTTGACATTTTTTTTCGGTTTTCCAGTGGCATATCTGTTGTCCTTAAAAACTTTTAAAGGCAGGGAGTTTTTAGATTCGCTTATTGATCTTCCGATCGTTTTGCCTCCTCTGGTTTCAGGCCTGGCCCTGCTGATTCTTTTTGGCGGAGATGGCATGATCGGCAAAATTCTGGGTCATTGGGATATCCGAATCATATTTTCCCAAAAGGGAATTATTTGCGCGCAACTCTTTGTGTCGGCTCCTTTTTTTATAAAAACAGTAAAAGAATCTATTGCCGCCATCCCTAAAGAGATCATAGCTGCTTCCGCAACCCTGGGAGCATCTTCCTTTTATACTTTCAGGCGTCTGATACTCCCTTTAAGCAAAAACGGCATCCTGGCGGGACTGGCCATGACCTGGACCAGGGCAATGGGGGAATTCGGAGCCACATCCATGGTGGCGGGCTGCATTCCGGGACAAACCGAAACCATGACCATCGGAATTTATATGAATGCCATGAGCGGAAACCTGGAGGCGGCCGTGGCTGTCGGCATTATTTTGCTGGGTTTTTCTTTTATTTCCCTTTTGATTTTAAAGATCAGATTCAAACGGAGCTATGGGTATCATTATTAAAAATATTTGCAAATCATTTGCAAAACAGGCTGTTTTGGAGAATCTTTCCTTAACGGTTGGAAAGGGTGAATTTCATGTGATTTTAGGCCCCAGCGGAGAGGGCAAAAGCACTCTGCTCGGCATTATGGCCGGATTGATCCAGCCTGATTATGGCGATGTCTATATTCGACATCAAAGGGTTAATAAATTTGCTCCTGAAAAAAGAAAAATCGGGTTTGTCTTCCAGAATCATGCTCTCTTTCCCCACTTAACAGTTTATGAAAATATTGCCTATGGTTTGCGGGCCAGAGGTATCAATGGAAAAAAAATAATAAAAATCGTTGCTCATTATCTAAAACTTGTCAAGTTGCAGGAGCTGCATAACAGGTATCCATTTCAATTAAGCGGCGGACAAAAACAGCGCACGGCAATAGCGAGAGCCCTTGCGTTTGAACCGGATGCTCTTTTGATGGACGAACCATTAAGCCATCTCGATGTGCTGGAACGAGAACGTATCCGGGATGAATTAAAACGAATTCAGGCAGCCACCCAGGTAACAATCTGTTACGTCACCCACGATCATTCGGAGGCGGCAGCCCTGGCAGACAGAATTTCAATCCTCCATAGGGGCCGCATTGAACAGGTCGAACAGCCGGAAGATATCTTTTATCATCCAAAAACCGCTTTTGTGGCCGAATTTGTGGGGGCCGATAATGTTTTCAATGCCGAGCTTGTTAGGGCAAACGGAGATACAACAACCTTTAATCTGAATTCTCCGGAGTTGACCGGTCAGCTTGAAATCGAGGCCCGAACATATCCTGTTTTTGCTGGTAAAACCGAGCAGAAATTATGTCTCCATCCTGAAAAAATTGTTGTTTCCCATACGTCCAATGGTAAAAACAGTTTTTTGGTCCGTATTATTGACGTTGTTCCGCAAGGCGCGGTCTTCAAAGTGACCGGGGAGATATCCGGCCTTAAACTCCGTGCGGTTGTGCCTAAAGCTGCATTTAAAATCAATTCGCATACGGAAAAAAGCTGGTTTTGCTTTTCCCCGGATGCCCTGCACCCCCTTTGCGGCCGGAGCTGCCGCGCAGCAATTTCTCAGAGGGCGTGTAATAACCCGAAATTTTTATTATAAATACGGCATAATATTTCCTTGCCATAATCATAAGGATAATAAAAATATATGAGCAAAGCCAGACTGAATGTTGAAAGCCCGAAGAAAACCCCGGATTAAGAGGAAACCTGGATCATGACCCCTTTTAATCCCTTCAGAGGTTTCAATTTGTCACAGGAGGTCCATGGCTATTTGTCCAAAATGCAGCTCTGTAAAATGTGTGAAAGATGGCATTGTAAACTGAGAAGGAAGACTAAGGGTTCGGTCATGCTTTTAATGGTCAAATGGAACGATGGACTTTCGACCATACTAAGTTAACAATATGGAGATTATTAAGGTGAATAATGTTTTATAAGAGATTGCAGGAAAAATTTTTCAAGCTTGTGAATGAAAACGATTTGTTTGATAAAGAGATAACCATCAAGACCAGGGTTTTGAAACCTGTAGAAGCCATAGGCAATCCGGATCGGGATGATTTTCCCTTATTAAAAGGCAAGGAAGTTTTGATGGAGGCAGCCTTCGGCAAGGTAAAAGGACAGGCATATACGGATGCTCCTTCCGAGTTTTCAGGCCCACTGAAAAGGATAGTCGATCTTGAATTAAACGATTCACGCAACAGAGCATTGTTTGTGGCCGCCTTAAATGCGGTTATGCGGCATCGTTACAACGATTTGACCACCATTCACTGCAAGGATAACGAACCGGAAGTGTGCGCCGGAAAAATAGTCGATTTTCTGCGGCCTTTAAAGCCTGAAAGTGTGGGATTGATTGGGCTGCAGCCTGCCATCCTGGAAGCGCTGGTAAATTTTCTGCGTGCGGATAATGTTTTTTGTGTGGATCGGGATGAAAAAAATCGAGGTAATAAAAAGTTTGGAGTTTGTATAGATGACTCTGTTGATTTAGTCCGATTTTTAAAAAAATGGACAAAAAAAAGGTACCATTTATCATTCGTTTGCCTGAGATCGTCAAAATTTGAGCTTCTCAGGAAGCCTGTTTTTTGGTAATTTTCT
>JAUVKB010000207.1 GCA_030596405.1 Deltaproteobacteria bacterium | reverse complement strand
TTTTCTGGTTCTCATTTTTTTGGCGCTGTCGAGTTCCGTCATCTTGATATCTCCATTATGCATGAATCAATAAGGTGAAAGGTGGGATTACATGCCTTGACCATGTATATGTCTTTAGCAAAAAAACAACTTTAAACAGCTAAGCATATAAAGCAAATTATTGCAAGAAAACTATTTATAATATGAAAAATATTCACTATCTGAATGGTATTATGTAAAACATTTTAACATATTGCTCCGTCTTTAAAGTTGAAACTACGGTCGGCAAGCCTGTCAATGCCTGATTGAATATGAGAGGTTGCGATTATGGTTTTCCCCTCTTTTTTTAATTCGGTTAGTATGTTTATCAGGTTTTCAGCGTGCCTGCTGTCGATATTTGAAATAGGTTCATCCGCAAGGATAATTTTCGGGTCGTTGATTAATGCCCTGGCTATCGCTACAAGTTGCTGCTGGCCTCCGCTGAGTTCCTGGGCCATAAAATCGGCTCTGGTTTCGATATGCAGCTTTTCCAGAAGGCCAAAGGCTTTTTTCATGCGGATATTTCTGCTTATGCCCAGTGGCAAAAGGGGGAGCGCCACGTTTTCCAGCGCCGAATATCCTGTTATAAGGTTGAACTGCTGAAAGATAAAACCGATTTTTTTTGTTCTGATCGAGGAAAGAAAATGATCCGGCCAGTGTGATACTTTTTCATTATCAAGCAGAAAAACGCCGCTTGATACCCTGGTCAAACATCCGATGATGTTAAGCATGGTCGATTTGCCCGAACCCGACGGGCCCTTAAACAGGACAAATTCACCTTCTTTAATGTTTAACGAGACGTTGTGTAAAGCGTTTATCCAGACTTTTCCGGATCGGTATTTTTTTGAAACTTTCTCAATTTTAATCATAATATTAATTAATTATCTCTAACTTCTTATAGCATCGTCAGGCTCTATGGTTCCGGCGAGCCACGCAGGAATGGCGCTTGTTATGGTAAGAGGCACGACTCCCAGCAAAAACAGGAGAAATAATGATCCCAAATCACAACTTACCGGCACCGGGAATTTTGGATAAACACTGGCGCACCCGAGACAATATCCCGATATTCCCGGAGTGCCCATTAAAGCATAGATAAACCCGAGCAATATGCCGCCTATGGTTCCAAAGAGCCCGCAAATAAGGCTTTCAAACATTTTTAATTTGATAATATCACCTGTCTGCCAGCCGATAGCCTTTAAAATGCCTATTTCACGGCTTACGTCCACGCCGATATGGGCCGATTGTGCCCAGATCAGAAGCAAAAGGGTCATTAACATAATGAGCCACATTGCCTGAAATGTTCCGCCTCTGCGCCCAAAGGCCTCTTTTACCAGGTCGGTTAAGGCTTTGCTGGTCATAACACGCGTGTTGTCAAGTCTGCTGATCATCAGGGCCGCGTTGTCGGCATATGCGGGATCATCAAGATAGACTAAAAGATCGCTGGCCTTATCTTCGGCGTAACCGAAAAAGTTTCTTGCGTCCTCATTGGAAACGATTATAAGATCGGTAGTATATATTTGAACTTTATTACTGAAAACACCCACGATTTCAAATTCACCGCTGTTGCCCAGCATATCTTCTATTTTAATCTTGTCGCCGATATTTTTTATTTCCCCCACGTCGATCCCGAATTTTTGGGCTATTGCTAACTCATCTCCCACATCGACTCTAAAACTCTGGGCGACTCCATAACCTAAAACCGCCTTTTTTCTGTCTCCGGGCACCAGAAAATATCCGTCTTCAATGGCGCTTAATAATTTTATTTTATTCTTTGTATTATGATTTATTTTATGAGGAAAGTGGTCGATATCGAGCCCCATGAGTGTGTATGAAACATCCGTTTCATCAATCTTCAGCGGGATATATCCCCAAACCCTGGGAAATACGTATTTAACGTGGGGGATATCTTTAATTTCAGGAATTATATTAAGTGAAATTTGAGCCACACGGCCTGCTTCTATGCCCTGAACCGTTATATCAGGCAGAAAATCTCTTGCCGTTTCAGCGTCCCTTATGAATCCGCCTCTTGTAAACATCATAAACGAACAGACAGCCATTGTAATGCTTAAAGAAACAATTATGGCGATTGTTTTACCCTTAAACCGGCGCAGATTGTCGGCCGCCATAAGAAGTATATTTATCTGTTTAGTCAGTTTCATTCTTAATAATTATTTTTTTGTTTTCAGGATATAAAATTTTTCCGAGTATAATTTTCCGATATGCACCACGTCGCAATCCGAATGAAAGCAAAACCCGCCGACAATATCGCTCCGTCTGGCATATATCCCCTCTGAAATATTCCTTGACGTACAGCACTGGGCGATAATCGGGATACACGGCCCGCCCAAAGCCCCGACAACGGCCATGCGTAACTGTTTGTCATAAGACCTTTGCATGGTGTTGTTAATCGATTCATTATAAAAATAAAGACCTGCAAACAAAGCAGAGGCGATCAGGATTGCCTGAAAAAATTTTTCTTTGAAAATATTTTTTACCATGTTAACAGCCGTTTGCGTTAAATTTTAATTTGCCTGCCTTAAACTCCATACATAGTTGACAAGGGCGTGCAGTTCCTTGCCCTTGATAAAACTTTTCCACGCAGGCATTTTCAATGCCCCGCTTTTTTTGTTCTCCTCGTTTTTTGTAAAACCTTCTAAGATTATCTTTTTTAATTGAGCCTTTGAACGGATATCTTCTGCAAATTCAACCCTATTCCATGCGGGAACATATCCGGCTGCTGATCCGGGATTTATTATGCCGCCTTTGCCGTCAGTTCCATGACATGCAAGACAACTATTGGCTTCTGCTACCGCCTTGCCGAGTTTAATCAAATTTTTTACCTTTTGTTTTAACATTTTTATGTCTTTTGCCATATCGATTTTCACTGCGTTTAACGCGCTGTTAAAATCGGTCAACTTGCCTCCGTGCTCTTTTTGAAAGGCCAAAGCTTCGGCTTTTTTGGCAAAGGCAAGTTTGCTTGTCATGGACATTACACCCCTTATGTCGCTCCCTGTCAAATAATAAGCTTTGCCTGCGTCGGTCATGTTGCCGGTCATATAGTCTGCCGCCTCGATTTTTTGCACTTTTTCTGCTCCTATGATTATAGCTGCGCAATGGATGCTGCAGGTATATTTTTTACTCCCGTCATTTAGAGTCAGAATATATTTTGTCCGGTAATATTTTTGCAGGTCCATTGCGCACAGATTGCACCACCTTTGCGCTTTAATTTCCTGCGGCAATATAAAAAAAGCTAAAGCCGCAATCAAAAACATGAAAATAAAAATCTGCAGTTTTTTCCCCATTATCGCCGGCTCCTTTTTATTTGCGCGCTTCAGTGTATTCCCAAACCTCTTTCCAGTCCAATATTTTGCCACCATAGGCCTTTTTAAACATCTCACCCGTTTTTTTGGTGGAAAATACCAGCATAAACGGCACCATCGAACCTTTGGGGCGCAAATCGCTTTCTACCAGATAGAAAGCTTTCGAGCTGTCTATCATTTCTCCGCTGTCGTATTTTTCAGTAACCGTATTATAATCACGAACAAAAATAGTTTCGATTTTACCTTCTTTCAGTCTGGCTTTAAAAAGGACAAGACAGTGCAGGCAGCAAAAAGAATATTCGCCGG
>JAUVKB010000070.1 GCA_030596405.1 Deltaproteobacteria bacterium | reverse complement strand
CCGCATTTGACAATCCCCAGATATCTGTTGGGCCCGACATCCTGGCAAGGATACATTATGCAGACATGAAGGGAGGCATTACAAGGCTCAATGAATTGATTGTTAACGGTCTGAACAAAAAAATTCTATCCATGTGCGGTTCCTGCAAAATCAAGCCGGATGATATTTATATTGTCTCTATAGCGGGCAATACAGCTATGACCCACCTTTTTATGGGGCTTAATCCCAGATGGATTATTCGAGAACCTTATATTCCTGTTGTGAACAGACCAGGACTTTTAAAGGCTGAGGAACTGGGCGTTAGTGTAAACCCTCTGGCAAGGGTAATGATTTTTCCAAATATCGGCAGCTATTTTGGCGGAGACCTGATTGCAGGCATTTTATATTCCGGTTTAAACAAAGCTGAAGAGACCTCCATCCTGGTGGACGTTGGGACAAATGCAGAGGTTGTTCTCGGAAACAAAAACTGGCTTATTGCCTGTGCCGGAGCAGCAGGCCCGGCGCTTGAAGGGGGTGTAACCAGAATGGGTATGATGGCGGGTCCCGGGGTAATCGATCAGGTCGGCATAGATCCTGTTACGCGCGATTTTGAGATACATACCATCGGTGACATACCGCCCAAAGGGATATGCGGGTCAGGCTTAATAGACCTTGGGGCACAACTTTTTCTTTCCGGCATGATCGACATCAGGGGCAAATTTGTGCCGCCTATGTGCAACGGCAGGCTGAAGGAGCAGGATGGTATTAAGACGCTTATTGTGGTGGATGAACAAATGTCCGCCACAAATTCGGAACTGACCATAAATCAGGCCGACCTTGACAGTCTTGTCAGATCCAAGGCAGCCATGTATACTATTCTGGAAACTATTACAATGAGCGTGGGGATGTCTCTTAAAGAGCTTTCAATATTTTATGTGGCAGGGACTTTTGGATCTTTTATAAATCCCAAATCGGCGATATCAATCGGAATGCTTCCTGATTTGCCGCTTGATCGTTATAAATCATTAGGAAACAGTTCGCTTGGCGGAGCAACAATAGCGCTTACATCACATGAATGCATAGAAGAGATCGATAAGATTAGAGACAGTATTACCTATCTTGAATTAAACGTAAACCAGGAATTCATGAACCGGTTCAGCGCCGCCAGGTTCCTTCCTCATACAGATCCATCTAAATTTCCTTCGGTTAAGGCGGTATGAAAAGATATGGTCAAAAGATTAATACTTTTTTAGTTTTTTACCAGAAACAGATTAATATATCTTGGATCAAGATCCTTTTCTAAAATTTTTCCATATTCGTTTTCAATTTCATTAAAAAGATTTTCCAGGGTTTCTCCCAGCTCAAAGGATATTTCATAAGGGGTCAGGCCTGTGGTTGATGAAAGCCATTCTAAAAAAGATTTTTTCATGGATGTACTTGTGTGCGGCCTGTTGTTTTCCGACCATAACTTTTCATAAAACTGCTTAAACTCGTCAAGCGCAAGAGGGACAACTTTTTTTAATCCTTCCTCTTTTACTCCTACTGGGTCTTTTGGCAGACCGAGATAGTCCCTTGCCCAGAGGGTCAAAACAAGATTTTTATATGTTAGAAAACTATCGGAAAAGGGTGCTATCCGTATATCCATCAGCGAAAGAAGATTGTCAAAAGCGATAATTTCGTCGAGCGTTTTTTCTGTTTGCTTAATTTCGTCAAGCAAACAGAATTCTCTATAGAGCACACCATTTTTGTAATTGTCGTAAAACAACGGCTTTTTTATCAGAAGTCCTCCAAGTACTCCAAGCAATTCTTCACTCCAAAAGCTTAGCGGCAATTTTTGCTTTGCAAACCAGCTTGTTTTTCTCCACTTATCAGCATTCCACTTAAGCTCTAATGCAAGCCCGTAACCGACCCTGAAAATATGAGAAAGTGGAAAACTTTGTATCAATTCGGAAGACCGGACAATATTTAAGTTGGTGTCTGACTTTTTGTCTTTTAACGTTAAACGTTCAAGGCCGATACTGATATATCCGCAAGCTTTTTTGACAATATTTTTTAATGATTCCCTGCCCCTGATTTTTTTTTGATCAGCAGCAATAATCTGATTGCACATACCTGCAAATTCAGCCTGGATTTGATGGAGAATATTTTCAGTTTGTATGAGTCTCAAAGCGCCGGTAAAAAAGTTTTCTTCCTTCAACATTCCGGAAGGATAAAGAGGCAAGTGGATAAATTCCTCAACATCAGTTTTGTCTGCAATTACTTTTGCGTTATGTTTTTCGAGTTGTTTAGATTTTAACGGTTGATATATGCCGACAGCCTCGTCAAAAGGCAAAAAACCCTTTTCAGCCAATCTGAAATTTCTTAATCGATAAGCCTCTTCTTCAGATTCTGCGGCAATAACGGTGCCGGTTTCAAGCAAGATCTTCTGGTATGTAACGTGGTCATAATCTGCAAGGTGTTTGAGGAATATTGACAAAATTTTGTTTTGGTATTCATCATCATTTTCGTCCGATTTAATATCATGAAGATAATCGATAAACCTGACATAAAACATACCGTCATAAGTGAAAAAATCAGATCCAAAATCAGATGGATCCTGATCGTGCTCCCTTATAATTACCTGGATACTTTTGGACAGGTAAAATTCAAAAAATTCAAGGTGTTGATCCAGAAGCCATCTTGTAAGACGATCAGGGTCCGCATTATGCAACAGGTCAAGCCATCGCGTAATTGATTTTATTTCGACCCGATCCTTTTCCCATGCTTCTATGTCTAAAATATAATCCCACTGCCTGTTAGACGCCAGAGATAATAGACAGACAGAATCTTTAAGCCCTATTTCATGTATAAGAAAATAAAAATCCTCTTCCGGAAAAGAATGTACAAGGGGCATCGGGTGTGGATCATTAAGAATAACGTCCAATGCTTTTTCAGGGGGCAGAGAAATGACCTGATTTCTCTTTTCAAACAGTTCGGCCCGCTTGTTTATTATTAATTCTTTATTCATTTACTATAACGGTTGTACCGCTTCAAACCTTATGTCTCAAACTTAAATATCAATATCAGACGGCGTAACAACAGGGCCATATTTGTCTCTAATCGCCATAAGTCCTTTTTTTTGCTCATTTAAAACCTCGAACAGTTTGCCGGGAATATTTTTTTCTTTTCCATATGCCTCCTCCTGCAAGTCTATTCTTGAAACGATATTGTCAATATACAAAGAAAACTGCTTTACATACAGATCTTTTGAATATTCCTTATCTATTATTTCCTTAAACAGATTTTTAAGATCTTCATATTTTGGAATATTGCCGACAGGCGTGTTAATTACTTCTACTTCATTATGAACAAGTCTTTCCAGCCAGGCCAGCCAAACTTTTACGTCTCTTTTTTCTCCAAGCAGTTTTTTTGAGGCGCCGCCTCTTGCTTCATGGGTTAAAAAATAGTTTAATCCCGCCATTACAGGTTTTTTGTTTTCCGCTATTTTTTTATGACCAAAGAATTTAAATTGAGCGTCCATATAGTCCGACAATGATCCCGGAATAAACGGCGCATTTGCCCAGGGCGCCCGTTTAACCCCTGTTGCCCCCACTTCCGTGGCTGTTGCAGCAGATACGATGCAGGCGCCTATAACCACGCCCTGGTCCGCGTTTTTAGCTGCCCAGACAGGCGGCATAGTATCACTGTCTCTGCCGCTGTATGTAACAATTCTTGTTTCAACGCCGTTAGGGTCCTCTGCTGCTTCGGAATAATTTGCCAGGGCTGTTGAAGACAATGTGCACCGTGCGTTAGGATGGGATATGGGCACATCTTTTCCGTTTTCATCGACCATCCCCTTTTCCCAGGAACCCTGAAAATTTTTGCCTTTAAGGGGAGAATTTTCTCCGTTTCCGGTCCAGTGCGGAACACCGTTTTCATCAATAAGAACATTGGTCCATATTACTTCGGTTCCGGCTTTTCTCAGGTTTTCCATAAGCATCGGATCGCCTTCCCGGTTTACATCTTCTACAATGCCGAATATTCCACATTCCGGATTAATCGATTTAATAGCGCCGTCTTCATCCCTCCACATTTGTGTAAGATCATCACCGACAAAACGGTCGCCTGCCATAGCGGTAGTCGTCTTTCCGCATCCGCTGGGCGCGGCTCCGGCACACCAGGTCGTGCGGCCCCCGGGACCGTTGATGCCTGTGATAAACATGTGTTCCGCAAGCTCATTACCCCTGTTTTTATAAACGGCTTTGTCTACGGAAAATCTGTGATTCCCTTTTTTTAATAACAAGGTATTACCGGCATAGGTGCAATTAAAGCTATATGTGGTTTGATCGCTTCGATCCATAAACACCCGTGCGTTCGGCAAGTCTTCAAGTCTGTTAAGGCCTTCACTGTGTATATTGGCATAAAAATGTCCTAATCGATCAACCTCTTTTTCAAAATCAAAAAATGAATTTCGATAAAGGATCTCCGCACTGTGAGAAACATACCCTGAACTGGTAATTTCCAAAGCAGGATTTGATGCGGGAGCGCCGACCGGACCGCGCATATAAAAACCGACTATCATAGTCTTGTTATGCATAATACCGGTCATTTTATCCCTGATCATTTCTAGTGCATCAGTTCTGAGCATTTTGTTGGCAAGAGAGCTGACTTCTTCTCCCTGATCTATTATATAAAAGGTGCGATCTACAATCCGGCCCTGTTCTTCTTTAAGATCATAGTGAATCGTGTGCCCTTCCATGGGAAGTTTTTTTTCCTCACCATTTTTTATGCATAAATCTTTTACCTGCTGATTATCTTCTTTTGATCCTGTATTGATAAAAATCATTTCCGGCTCACACATTAATATCGCATTTGCAATTTTAACAAGAATATCAAGATGTTTTATTTGTTGTATCTTGGACAGATTTGTTTTGTCCAAATTATTTTCAAAAACTTGCATCGCCGCTTCATAAGTAGCGACCCCTCCGATTTCCTGCGCGATATCCATACCTTTCTTTATTTGCGTCATTGTTGATTCTTCCTTTCAGGGTTTATTCGAATTTTATTATAATCCGGTCTGCAATCGTTATAATTTTAAATAAGGGCATATGTCCTGAAAGTATTTATGCCCTAACCGGAAATTGTTATATAAGACAATGTTAATGCAGCTTGTCGGCCCTTGCCTTAACCAGCATATGATATATCAGATCGCAATACCTGTCCATTTTTTTCATTCCCTCGCCCGTAACGGAATATCTCCAGAAACCATACAGTTTTGTGAAACTAAGAAGGCTTTTGCTATACTGATCCCAGGTAAATCGTTCTTTAACCCTCCTGATCCCATTCTTTGATACGGTTTCCCAATGGCCCTCATCATTTTTACATCTCTCTATAAATTCCAAAACGGCCTTTGCCATCAATTCCGGTTTACTTGTATTTATCAAAAATCCGCTCATATTATCTTCAATTATCTCGGAAGGACCGCCAAACTGAGTGGCGAAGGTGGGAAGGCCTGAAGACATTGCCTCAAGTATCGTCAACCCGAAGGCTTCAAAAAGCGCGGGTTGCACAAATATACCCTTCCTATCGGCGATAATACGGTATACTTCACCCGTATCAAGCTTGTTAATACTCGGCAGCCATCGAATGCTTCCGTACAGTTCCAGCTCGTCAATAAGCCTGTATGCCTTGAGAATTTCATTCCTCTCTTCCATGTCATTTGACTCTTCAACATGGATTGTGCCTGCGGCAAATACTAAATTATAGTATCTCCTTAATTCTTTACTCTTCCCGAATGCCTCAATAAGACCCGTTATATTTTTGATCCTGTCGAATCTTGCCATTGTAAAAATGGAGGGCTTTCCAGGATCATCCAGCTTTCCATAAATATCTTCGGATGTCTTGGAAAAAAGTTGTTCTTCCCAATACTCTGTTTTGCCAGCCGTTCTTGCTTCTTTTAAATAATACGGAAAATAGTTTTTTTCATCAACACCCGGGGGAACAACGTTAAATTTTGGATTAAACAGATTAACGCCGCTGGCCACCTGATACAACCCGGGCATTGTAAAAAATTGATACGACTCATACTGACCGATAGTGTTTTCAGTCCCTGTTATCTCCTGATAGGTGCTTGTAATGACAAAATCAGACTTATTCATAGAAATTATGTCTGAAGTAAATTGAATCGAAAAATTGTAATCTTTTTCCATATCCTTCCAGTAAAGGTCTGAAAACAGATACTTGGTCTTTTCAAGAGCATGGGCAATGGTGCATTGTATGACGTCCATTTTGTCCGACAATAGTGTGGCGACAAGATTTCCATCTGAATAGTTGCCGATAATCAGATCCGGTCTCCCCTGAAATTCGCCTATAATCTCTTTTTCAGCCTCACGGGCGAACCTGTCAAGATACGGCCATATTTTGAATCTGGATATCCAGTCTCCCATAATGTTTTGATCATTGTCCTTAAACGGGATGCGCAATATCCAGCAATTTTCTGTTTGAAATATTTTTTCAAGCCTCTTGTTGCATGATGTGTTTTCAGCATTTGGGATCAGTCTGGTCAATACGATTATTTTAGGGACAACATCAATGCCGGCAAGTTCAAATTCATTAATCAGATATTTTTCCAGCGCTTTTACCTGATCTAAAATATATATAACTTGCCCCCCGGTATCGGGCCTGCCCAGAACATTTTCCTGACCGAACCACCCGTGCGGTGAACTTATAGCAATTTTAGATATCATTGGAACTCGAAAACTGAACTCCTCCATCATGGAACTGGTCGGTTCATTAAAAAGGTCGTATAAAAGATTCATGGTCTCTAAAACTCTTCCGGCATTTCGTCCCCATCCCTCCTCAAAGCCGGCTTGTTTCATTCTTTTCTCAATAACGTTATAAGGCGTATCCGGCGTTGTTCCCTTTAGCCATTCGATGGTTGTTTCCAATTCATCAAGAAAGATATCGATGTCTTGGAGTATGGAGCCATTAATAAACAACTGTTTTCCATTTATTTTGTGAAGCTTAAGAAAATCAAATACTTTCCGGCCCCATTCATCGGGATTCTGAAACAGACTGCTGGAAAGGAGTTTGTTTAAAAACTGGATGCCGTTACCGACATTTTTATTGTCACGTATCGATGGGGAATAATCATAAAAAGGCATAAAATCTATCTGCAAGGGGTCCCCATTGCCGTCGCCGGGCTTCTCCCCCATATAAATATCCTTACAATCTAAAAACGTCGTTACATCAACATCTTCGATATATTCACCATTAAAACTCAACCTGTAAAATCTATATTTCGCAACAGTATAACGGTGCATAATAATGACCGAATCTTCCATTATCAAAAGCTCAGGAACGCGGTGTAAAAATTTTATTATTGAAGATTCTAAACGAAACTTTTTGGTCTTTTTTTTGGCGACGCAAACTTCTTCAAATTGCAATAGAAGATCATTTCTAAGAAGACATTTGTTTTCCAGCTTGCTGACAACAAAGATAAAATCCTTAAAATCTTTCTGTTCTTTTTTTGATATAATGTTTAAGAACTGGCTTTTCAATTGGGCACCCTCTTTCTATGTTTTCGACCGTTCAATAAAGTTATATTTATGTATGCCGTCTATTATGCCTTCGGCATATTTATATTTTGAAAAATAGATTTTTGTCTTTTTTTTCAACTTTTCAAGTTCTTTTGTGTAATTGCCGACAACAACACCTAATGTATTCCCCCTGAGCATCTCTTCGTCATTTCCCGAATCGCCGCAAACCATTATCTTGTCAAGATCAATTCCCCACTTGTAAGAAAAATATTTTATGGCTTTCCCTTTGGACGCACGATGCGGCAATATATCCAGAAATTTTCCATGCGAATAGATCAGATTATAGTGGCATTTATTTCTTACCAGGACATCATGTAGTTGAGCAACACGGTCTTTTTGATCTTCCATATAGTAACTTATTTTATAATTGCCCTGGTTTTCATCTTCCTGATAGGTTAAAAAATTGAGTTTATCAAGGACAAACTTTATCTTCTCTCTATGCCATCTTTTTGATATATGGGCCTGCCAGCCTCTATCCGCAAACGTTCCTCCTCTGTAATACATTTCCGAACCCACAGAAGAGATGATTATATCCGGAACAATGGAATCATACCGTTTAACCAAGCCCATTGTGGAATCTATGGACCTGCCCGTGGCAACCCCGAAACAGATTGTGCCTTCATTTTCCTTAAGAATTTTGGCAAACACATAGAATGCCTCATCATTTCCGATAAGGGTATTATCGATATCTGAAATAATAAAATATTTCAATCTCGTCAATCTATCCCCGACAGGATTGCCTACAGCTTTCTTATATCCGACTTCTCCTTTGATACCTAAAAAAGGTGCTACTTCCTCAGCGTATTTTTCTACATGGGCCTTCCATCCGTAATGGTTCTTAACCCCTTTGATCCCCTTTGAAGAAAAATCTTTCCATTTTTCCTTGTCAACGATAATCGACTTGATTGCCGCGCTGATCGCCCTGTTATCGGAAGGATCCACCAGAATCCCATTTTTGCAGTTACTGATAATATCCCTGGGCCCGCCATCGTTTGTCGCCACGACAGGAAGCCCGCACGCAGCTGCCTCTATCAATGTAAGCCCAAAGGGCTCGGTAAGCGCAATATTTACAAATACGCCGTTTTTTTCCGCCGCTATCCTGTAAAGCTCGGGAACCTCATGACTAAAATTATGTCTCTTTGGAATCGCCATCTTACCGTAAAGATCATATTTATCCATTAACAGCAATATTTGTGTTAAAACATCCTTTTCATTCTCCTCCATTTCAGAGATGTTTTTTCTTATACCTGCAAATATCGCAAGGTTTGCGATTGCCTGCAACTCCTTATCCTTTCCATATGAATCGATAAGCCCTGAAATGTTTTTTCTTTTATCAGCCCTGCAGAGAGTGAGAATGAGCGGCTTTTCAGGATGTATAAAAAAGCAGTTCAGCTTTTCCAGAATTGTGGCATGCGCTTGTATATATTCCTCTTCCTTCTTTATTCCAGGAACCATGTCATGATAAAAGGAATAGAATTTATCCAAATTTATACCTGGCGGAATGACGGAGTATTTGGCAAGATTTTTATTAGTGTACATTCCGTACTGCATTTTAACCTCCTGGTAAGTGCTTGCCACAACTAAATCCGCATGCTTAATAATCTCTTCTTCATTAAAAATCCTGTTCTCCATCCTATATTTTTTGTTAATTTCATCCTTTGCCATGCCTTCATCAATCAATTTCCCTTTTTTTGGACGGCCCAGAGAATGTCCCGTAAAAATAAAGGGCGTGCTAAAATACTCCGACAACTGGATCCCTATGTAACCGGCATCAGCATAGTGAGCATGAATAATATCAGGGTATACCGCCTCCTGCTTGATGAACTTGATCGTTTTGTCTATGAACTCGTCAAGATACGGCCAAAGCATCTCTTTTCTTATATATTTTTGCCCCCCGCACCGTATCCTTATAATCCGGAATTTATCAGATATTTTTTCAACAGAACGGCTGTAGTCACTCGACACCCGTTTGTCGGATATAAGCCTGGTAAACAGGTCCACCATTTTAACTTCTTCCCGCTTGCTAAACTCTTCAGCCATCTCAAGAACATATTTTATCTGACCGCCTGTATCTGCATCACGTCCCAACTCCGGATTTTCATAACGTAATAATCCATGAACACTAAACATCTGAACATATATTTTGTCTCTCATACCCGGCCCTTTATCCAGCTTAAATATTTTTTGTAAAAAACATTATTATCAGGAACAGCGCCTTTTATTCCGCATACCTCTCCTGCAAATTCCGTCGCCCTTGTTAAAAGCAATTCCGGATCCCATTTACACAAATATCCTGCAGCTAAAATTGAGGCATATGCATCCCCTGCGCCGACTGTATCAACGACCTCTTTATTTTTTTTAATGCCGACTGAATAACTTTTTTCAGGTGTATATAATTTACTTCCCTGTTCACCTCTTGTCAGACATATCCACTCTATTAAAAACTTATTTTTCAAATATTTTACAAAATCTTCGCCATTATAACCGGCCTTAAATATCCCCTTTATAGTCTCCAGCTCTTCTTCACTTAATTTAAGGATATCACAGTTGGCAAGAGATCTTTCGATTATCGATTTATTATAACACCCCGGT
>JAUVKB010000077.1 GCA_030596405.1 Deltaproteobacteria bacterium | reverse complement strand
GTTTTAACAAGCTTGCTGGCCGGTCAGGCTATATCCCGTGGCCTTAAAGTTCTTGTGATAGATTCGGATGAATCAAATTCCGGGCTTTTCAAAATGCTTGGTTTTGAAAAGCCGCCTGTCCCGCTTATGGAGTTTTTCGGAGGAAAGAAAAAACTAAAGGAGAAGATGTCTCAGCCCAACTTTCTGGCAGAAAAACATCTCTCTAGTGGGGATATTTCTTCTCCTCATCTAATCAGAAAGAACGGTCTTATGCTGATTAGCATAGGGAAAATCCTTCACTCCCTGGAAGGATGCGCCTGCCCCATGGGGGTATTAAGCAGGGAATTTTTGAAAAAACTTCGCCTTGGCGAAAATGAAATTGCAATCATCGATATGGAGGCGGGAGTAGAGCATTTTGGCAGGGGAATTGATGAGAATATTGACAGGGTTCTTCTTGTGGTTGAACCCTCGTTTGAATCCGTAACTCTTGCTGAAAAAATAAAAGAGATGTCCTTTGGTATGAACAAGGCAGTCTCGGCGGTCTTAAACAAAATAGACTCAGAGAAAATTGCTCATAAACTGAAAGACGAGCTCGGAACCAAGAACATAGATATCATAGGTACTATTCCAACCGATCCCCTGGTATTCGAGGCCTGTTTGGAAGGCAAGGCAATCGGTGGGGGAGAGGCCTTGCATGCGGCAGGCAAGATCCTTGACAATCTATTGCCAAAAAACTAAAAATATGAAACTAAAAATTATGAGAATGAGGGGGCGAACATGTGCTTGAGTACCGTATATATGAATTCGGGGGATGAGCAAAGTGAAATTATGAAAGATGTAGCACAAATAGAGGCTGAGGGCCAGGGCTTTTGGCTCATAAACCTGTTCGGGGAAAAAAAGTTCATCAAGGGCGATATTCAAACTGTCGACCTCGTGGACGGCCACCTTGTCATGCTCAGCCGTAATCCTGATTAATGCCTGATTAATGATAGAGTCGGCATATAGCAATTTCTACCATATAGCAATTTCTATCGGGGATGCTACCCGATGAGGTTTAAGTAATGCAGATTATTCCCGGCTTTAAACATGCCTTGATGATCACATTTTTCGTGTTTGTGATGATGCTTCTGGGCGATTTTATCGATATGATCAGTAAGGGACGCATGTCGGACGCCATCAAGGGTGGCCGGTGGAGACAATATACATTAGCCTCTTTTTTAGGTTCTACCCCCGGTTGTCTGGGCGCTTTTATGAACGTCAGTCTTTATGCCCGCGGCATGATCTCTTTCGGCGCCATAGTGGGTGGAATGATAGCCACATCCGGAGATGAGGCGTTTGTAATGATTGCGCTGTTTCCGGGCACAGCCCTGGCCCTTTTCGGGCTGCTGTTTGTGTGCGGAATAGCTTGTGCCTGGATAAGTGACAGGATTATTTCTGTTCTGGGGATTGCCACTTGCGAATCATGCATTGATGCCCATTGTGAAGAATGTCTGCCCGGTATGGATAATCAGAAAAATATCACTGATATTTTAAAACCCGCGAATTTTTTTGGAAATTTTCACTCCCTTTCCTTTACCCGGTTCCTTCTCCTTGTGCTTACAGTCTCTTTCCTTATTTTAATCACAACGGGGACTCTGGGTCCATCCATCTGGGACTGGAAACGGATTACCTTCATCTCTCTTTCCGTGTGTACATTATGCATTATTATGATTTGCTCTGAACATTATCTTGAATCCCATGTCTGGGGCCACATCATAAAGAAACACCTGTTTCGAGTTTTTTTATGGAGTTTCGGCGCCCTTCTTTTTGTGGAATGGGGCCTGGCCTTCTGGAATCTGGACAGTTTTGTCCATGACCATATTCTATGGGTATTGCTGATAGCGGCCTTAATGGGAATTGTTCCGGAATCAGGGCCGCACCTTATATTTGTCATGATGTATGCGCAGGGGATTATCCCTTTTTCCGTACTATTCACCACATCATTTGTACAGGACGGCCACGGCATGCTTCCGCTTCTTTCATACAGCCTTAAGGATTCCGTGCTTATTAAGGTTTTTAATCTTGTTTTTGGGCTTGCCATAGGGGGAATCCTTTTTGCCGCAGGGTTGTGATATCGATAAAATCTATAATAAAGTGGAGAAAAAATTAACAGGTTTCTAAAAATACTTTTTTTTGTTTTGGCAATGGGGGGTGCCTTAGCGATGGCGGATCTTTCCAAGATAGATTATTCAAGCACAGATTATTCAAGCTTTGATCATCCAGAGCTTCTTTCCGCGCTGTTTCATCCAAGACCTGATGGACAAGTCGCCTCTTTGGCAGGGAATGCCGTTGATTTGAAAATACCGGTTGAAGACGGTATTTTTCTGGGCGCAAAACTTTATCATGCAGACAAGCCCGCTCCGACCATCATTTTCTTTCACGGCAACGGTGAGATTGTATCGGACTACAATGATTTGGGGCCGATGTATTCAAATATCGGGATCAACTTTCTCGTTGTCGATTACAGAGGGTACGGTCGATCGACAGGCATGCCTACTGTGACGGGGATGATGCGTGACTGCCATATTGTTCTTGATTATGTTAAACAGTGGCTGAATACAAACAGCTACACCGGCCCGATAATTATTATGGGAAGATCCCTTGGAAGCGCTTCTGCTCTTGAGCTGGCTTTAAACCATGAAGATGAAATAGACGGCCTCATTATCGAAAGCGGTTTTGCTTATGCTATTCCATTGCTTAAGCTTCTCGGTGTCAATGTGGATGCTTTAGGCATTCATGAAAAAGAAGGATTCTGTAATATTGATAAAATCGGGCAGTTTAACAAACCGACGCTCGTTATTCACGCCGAATATGATCATATTATCCCTTTTAGTGACGGACAGGCTCTTTTTAACGCCTGCCCGTCATCGGATAAAAGGCTGCTCAAGATCCCCGGAGCTGATCATAATACGGTTTTTTATTATGGAATGAAAAGTTATATGAAAGCGGTAAAAGAACTGGCGGAGATAGTAAGCAAAAAAGATATTCAATGAAGACGGAAACGAATAAAAAACGGCAAAATAATCCATGCCTTTTATAGCTAAACATATACTTAAAAAATGTGCGCATTGTAATGCATGTTTTGATCTGGTTGCCTGCCCCGGAGCAGAGAAGAATATTTGTATCGGCTGCGGGGCCTGCGTCCTTATATGTCCAAATGAAGCGATAATACTTGTCGAGTCAAAAAGGGAAAATCGGATCACCATGGAAGTTGACGGTAAAAAAGTTTTTGTTTCAGAAAAAATCAGCATAAAAGAAGCTTTAGGTGAAACAGGGTATGTCTTTACGGATTTGCCGAAAGAACCAAAAGAATCCGGAATATTTGCGCCGTGCGGGGTCGGGGCCTGTTCCAGTTGCTCTGTTGAGGTGAACGGCGCAATAAAACCGGCCTGTGTCACGATGATCAGGGAAGGCATGGAAATTAAAACAGCGCTGCCTTCAGATTATATGCCGAAAAGAATCGTTTCCGGTTTTGCGGGACATCCCTCCGGAGGCGTGGGCACGCCCTGGCATTTAAGAAAGGACCCAAAAAAAGTAATTGAAATAGTATGCTATACGGCGGGTTGTAATTTCCGGTGCCCGCAATGCCAGAACTGGTTTGTAGCTTTTGCCGGAAGGGGCGATTTTCTGACGCCGAATGAAACGGCAAAAAAAATGTTAATGGAGAAAAAAAAATATCCTGATGTTTTCAGGTTTACCGTGTCAGGCGGTGAGTCGACTCTTAACAGGGATTGGCTCATAAAATTTTTACAAGAATTAAAAAGCCTTTGCAAAGATAAAAACACCAGGTTACATGTTGATACCAATGGGTCTTTGCTGACTGAAAATTATATTGATGAACTTGTGAACGCAGGGATGACAGACATCGGCATAGATCTGAAAGCCTTATACGCCGATACGTTCATGCTTATAACAGGGTTAAAGGATAAAGAAAAGGCTGAAAAACACAAAAAAATTGCCTGGAATGCCGTAAAATATTTGTCAAAACATTATAAGGACAGGGTATTTACCGGTATCGGTATCCCATATAATAAAGATCTCATATCGATTGAAGAAGTAAATGATATGGGTAAAAAGCTTTTTGAAATAGACCCCTGCCTGCAGGTTTCCGTAAATGACTATCAACCCGCGTTCAGACGGAAAATTCAAAAAACCACATATGATGACATGAAAGAGGTATATACGGCATTAAAAGATACAGGCCTTGAAACTGTTGTATGTCAAAGTCCTGACGGGTTTATATGTCCATGAGATAATTATGAAGTTGTTTGTGCAGTTATTTTGCCGGTCATTTTTTTATAAACCCTCTTTGTAACACTTTTTCCCATACCAGTCGATTTGCCTGCAAACGCCCCTTACGATTTTGACCTCTTTTGAGCGGAGAGGTAAACGTGAAAAAAAACGACGCAGGTTGTTCATCCAATAATCAGGATTTTCCGGGTTAATAAAGCTGATCCTGACAAGTATATCTTTAAGCTGGTCATACATACCCTCAAGCTCATGCTGGTTTGCGAGACGGGGGATAAAATCGTTTTTTTTCTTACCCCTTGCCTGAAAAATTTCATGGCAGACGATCATAACGGCCTGGGCCAGATTGATTGATGAAAATTGGGCTGTAGGAATATTGACGAGCTCGTTACAATATCGGATATCATCGTTGGAAAGCCCCCTGTCCTCAGGACCAAAGAGTATGGCAATACGGTTTTCCAAAGAAATTGAAACAAGCCTTTTGGCCATTATGGCCGGGGGTGAACAGGCAATTTTGCGCTGTCCTCCTAAACGGGCTGTGGTCCCCACAACATAATTATAATCGGAAAGTACTTTTTTAAGGCTGGTGCGAACCTCCATTTTACTGATGATGTCTGAGGCTGCATGGGTGGCCATCATAAGAATTTTGGCAAGGTCCGGGTTTTCCGGGTTGATAATGACAAGCCTGTGGATTCCCATGTTGCACATGGCGCGAGCCGCCGCTCCGATATTTTCCGGAAACCTGGGCCGGAGCAAGACAATAGAAACATTGTCAAAATTTGTTTTATCGGACATTATCCGACTATTTCAAAGCTGTTGAAAAAGTAACCTGTCTCAAAGGAGGCCGATTCAGGCGAGTCTGAACCGTGCACTATATTTTTCTCGATGTCTGTGGCAAAATCTCTCCGTATGGTTCCTTCCTTTGCCTCCCTGTAATCGGTAGCGCCCATTAATTCACGGTTTTTAGCAATAACATTTTCCCCTTCAAGCACCATTGTTACGCAAGGCCCGGATGACATGAACTCCGTTAAACTGCTGAAAAACGGGCGTTTTTTGTGCACGGCGTAAAATCCTTCAGCCTGGGCAAGATTCATGCTTATCATTTTCATGGCAATAATTTTTATATTATTGCTTTCAAAGCGTTTTATTACTTCACCTGTAAGCCCGCGGGCCACGCCGTCCGGTTTAATAATCGATAATGTTCTTTCCATAATTGTAATATCCTTTCGTTTAAGTTTGACGGTGCTTTACCAAAAGGCTTTCATTAAGTCAACAATTGACGGTGTGCTATTTTAGATCGGCAGTTGAAATTACTCTCTTTTTTGGCTATGAATATTTCTGTTTGAGAATGCGGTTGACAAAGTGCGGTTCCGATTTTATATTTTTTAAAATTACAGCATTAAATTAGATCATGTTAAATATATGCGGAAAAAATAACAACAAAGGTGAATGTTATGGAAAAAAAGGTAATCGACAGGATAGAAATCAGGCAGGGAGATATAACTCGACTCGATTCTGATGCCATTGTGAATGCCGCAAATAATTCTCTTTTAGGCGGGGGTGGAGTTGACGGCGCAATCCACAAAGCAGCCGGCCCGGAACTTTTAGAAGAATGTAAAACACGCGGTGGATGCCCCACGGGTGAAGCAGCCATAACAATGGGCTACAATCTTCCGGCACAATATGTCATTCACACGGTAGGGCCGGTTTATAAAGGAAAGCCTGAAGACAGCAAACAGCTCTCCCTTTGTTATTTGAACAGCCTGCAGATTGCAGCCGATCATGGCATCAGTTCTATTGCTTTCCCAGCCGTAAGCTGCGGGGCATACGGTTATCCGATTGATGAAGCGTGCAAAATTGCCATCGATTCCACATGCGATTTTTTAAAAAACAATCAATTGATAAAAAAGGTGATATTTGTCCTGTTTTCGGAAAAGGCCTGTGATGTTTATAAAGATTACCTTGCAACTTTGACGGCTTCATAAAAATCCGGCCGGATATTATTGTAAAACAATATGAAAAGCAGACTTTTTGTATCGACAAATCATATTATGTAACATAATCTGTAATTTAAATTAGAGGAAATATCATGACGGATTTATTAGACATTATTAAGGGAAGAAGAAGCATACGCAGGTACGAGGAAAAAGACGTTTCAGAAGATATTGTCAACAAAATCCTCGAAACCGTTCAATGGGCTCCGTCCTGGACCAATTCCCAGTGCTGGGAAGTAATTGTAGTAAGAGATAAAACCATAAGGACAAATCTTCAGGGAGCGATACCGCCGAAAAATCCCGCTATAAAGAGCATAGTGAATTCACCCGTAGTCTTTGCCTTATGCGGCAAGCTCGGACGTTCAGGTTATTATGAAGGCAAGGCTTCAACCAAATTCGGGGATTGGTTTATGTTTGACATCGCGCTGGCGGCCCAGAACATATGCCTTGCCGCTCATCAATCAGGTCTCGGCACAGTTATTGTGGGGCTGTTTGACCATGATGCGGCAAAAAATGTTTTAAAAATACCTAAAGGGTATGAACTCGTCTGTTTGATTCCGATGGGGTACCCTGCTAAAAACCCGTCTGCGCCTAAACGCAAAGAGATAAACGAGTTTGTTCATTACGATCTGTTTTAAGCTGATAAACGGCCCCCGGCCTTATTTTTTATCTATTCCTACAATATAAATCTCTTTGCTTGCCTTACGGCTGGTTTGAGGTTTGATAATTTTATGAATCTTAAAGCCCGACTTTACTGAATTTGAAAAATTGATAAAACCTTCTCCCTGAAAAATCTTGCAGACAAAGGTTCCGCCGGAACAAAGCGTTTTTTGCGCAATTTCAAGCGCCTTTTCGCACAAATTAAACGACCTTGCCGCATCAACACCCTTGTTGCCGGTAGTAGCCGGAGCCATGTCGCTTAGCACAACATTATAATTTGTTCCGATAAATTCTTTAATCTCATCATCTGTTGAAAATATATCTTTGGTCAGTATCCTGACGTTTGGCGGCGTTTTTACTGAAACGGTTTTCAAGTCCACACCCATAACCTGTCCCCTGCCTCCGGTCAGGTCGGCTGCATAAAGAAGCCAGGATCCCGGATAACAGCCAAGATCTAATATTTTATAACCTTTTTTAATGATATTATACTTTTTCTGAATCTCCTGAAGCTTATACACGGATCTGGCGGGAAAGCGCTCCTTTTTTGCTTTGCGCGAATAATGATCTTCCCATTTGTTCTTTTTGTTTTTCATATAAAGTAAAATCCGTAATTTTTTGTTTGCATGCTTAAAATAACAGGTTCACGGTTTCTGAGACTGTTTTGATCCCCATAAGTTCAACATCGCCTATTTTAGACATGCGTTTTAAGCTGCTTTCCGGCACAAGGCACCTTAAAAAGCCCATTTTTTTTGCTTCCGCAATCCTTGCTTCAATATGACTTATTGCCCTGACCTCGCCTGTAAGACCTGCTTCGCCTAAAACAAGAGATCCTTTGCGAACCGGTTTGTCCAAAAAACTCGAGGCTATTGCAGCGATAATCCCCATGTCTATGGCAGGTTCATCAACCTTGACTCCGCCCGCCACGTTCATGAAAATATCACGGTTCATAAGGTGCATGCCTAATTTTCTTTCCATTACAGCCACAAGCAATGCAACCCTGTTTGAATCAAGTCCGAGAATCGTTCTGCGCGGGGTGCCGAAATTCGTGTCGCTGGCCAATGCCTGAAGCTCGACCAGAATCGGCCTTGTCCCTTCCATGCTGGCTGTTACGATAGACCCCGGCGCATTCTCAGGACGTTCGGAAAGAAATACCGCTGAAGGATTGGCAACTTCATCAAGGCCGTCTTTTTTCATTTCAAACACGCCGATTTCATTTGTTGATCCATATCTGTTTTTGACCGCTCTGAGAATCCTGAAAACGTGATTAGAGTCGCCTTCAAAATACAAAACAGTATCGACCATATGTTCCATCAACCTTGGCCCTGCGATGGCGCCGTCTTTTGTGACATGACCCACGAGAAATGTGGCGACGCCGGTTTTTTTGGCCATAAACATAAGCCTCATGGTCGATTCCCGAACCTGGCTCACGCTCCCTGGAGCAGACGAAAGGTCCGTGTTTAACATGGTCTGGATTGAATCTATAACCAGAACGTCCGGTTTTACGGATTCAACCATTGCTATGACAGCCTCTATATCAACCTCTGAAACAACCAGTAAATCCGAGCTTGTTATGGAAAGCCTTTTGCTTCGGATCATAAGCTGCCTGACCGATTCCTCGCCGGAAACATAAAGAACCCGGCGGTTTAGGCCGGCAAAACCGTTTAAGGCCTGGAGCATCAACGTGGATTTGCCTATTCCCGGATCTCCACCTATTAAAACAACGGACCCGAATACAAGGCCTCCTCCCAAAACCCGGTCAAATTCCTTGATGCCGCTCAAGATCCGTTCTTCATCATCGACTTGAACCATGTTTATGGGAACAGGTTCCTGTTTGCAGATTCCCCTGCCTCTCACAGCTCTTTGAACGGTTTTTGACTTGTCGGCCTCCTCTACAAAGGTTTGCCACTGACCGCAGTCAGGACATTTGCCCATCCACTTGGGGGTCTGGTATCCGCATGCCTGACAGCAAAAAACTGTTTTTAATGACTTGTTCATTATAATCTGTTCACTGTAATAAGGTCGCCTTTATTTGTTATCGTTTGACTTTTTGATGTATAGCATGTCATTTTAATGGTTCTCAAGAAAACTATTTGCTTATATACAAATGATTGATTATCACGTACATACCCGTCTTTGCAACCATGCAGAAGGAGCCATGGAAGCATATATTAAAAAAGCCGTTGATATCGGCCTGGAAGAGATCTGTTTTCTTGACCACCTCACTATCCGGGAATCTGAAAAACAGCTTTCAATGACAAAAGAAGAGGTGCCTTTTTATTTTCAGGCTGTAAAGTTTTTAAGCCAGCGTTACAAAAAAAAAATAAAAGTCAAAGTCGGTCTTGAGATAGATTTTAATCCGGAATATACGGATATTTTTCATGAAATTGTCGAAACTTATTCGTTTGATGTTATCGGAAGCTCGCTTCATTTTTTAAAGGGCATGGACATCGTCAGCCGGCATTCAGACTGGGCACATGGGAAAATAGACCCGGATTATGTTTTTGGCCTCTATCTTGAACAGCTCGGAAATATGCTGGAATATGACTATTTTGACGTGATATGCCATATTGATCTGGCAAAAAAATTCGGCGCAAAACCATCACGGACATTTGACGGGGAATTTGATACAGTATTATCAAAAATCAAAAACAGGGGATTAGCGGTTGAACTTAACACAAGCGGATATGCCCATCCCGTC
>JAUVKB010000122.1 GCA_030596405.1 Deltaproteobacteria bacterium | reverse complement strand
TAATCAGGCTCATATACCCAGTCACGGCAATCCTGGCATCTTTCTATGCACCCATCAAGAAACGATGACAAAAAAGGCCGGGGCAGATACTTTTTATAAAGCGTATCAGCGATATTTGACGCTGTGAACAGTCTTGTGATATTATAATGAAAATGTTCCATATAAACATCGATAAGGTCATCAAGACTTTTTATGGTGGAAACATCCGGGGTTACAGCACTTATCTGTTCACCCTTAAAGTCCTTTCCCTGATTTAAGGCAAATATCAACATCTTCGGCAGACTGAACTCTCCGCTGTTTGATGCCCGGAAACAAATATTTTTACCCGGAACCACCCACCACATGCATGCATTGATCGCGTAATTTCTTGCGTCCTGTAATGAAGCGCCATAGCTGATAAGCCTTGGAATCATATACTTGTCATTGAAAATAGCGGGTTCGGACACGCCGGCAGCCAGAGTTTCCGTTATTTTGTCAATGGTTCTTTTATTCAGCTTGTCATGCCACCTAAAAGAAAGAGGCGGTGCAACCGCTTTTATCTCTCTCATGGCATCCATTATGATAAGCGTCAACTCGTTGCATGCATCATTTCCGTATTCATCAATTCCGCCAATAGTTATGGACTGCCAGCCAAGGCCGCCGCCGCCCATCCCCGTCCACATCGGAGAATGCAAAAAACCGGTTTCTAAAAATTTTACAAACAGATTTTCGATAAGTTCCTGGGCGCCTTCTCTTGAAATTTTGCCCTCTTTCAAATCTTTTTCATAAAATTTGCCAAGCGACTTGTCCATCCTTATTCCGGAACCTGTCATCGGCAGTTCAATATAGTTTGTAACCATATGGATAAGCCAATAAAGCTGTAAAGCCTGAATCAGAGTTTCCGGCGGGTTTTCCGATACCCACGCGCAATTTTTGGCAATATGCAAAAGCTCCATTTTTCTTTGCTTGCCATCTTCCTTTTCGGCCTTACCCTCCGCAAGCAAGGCATACCGTTTTATCCAATTACCAAAAGCCGTTATCGCAATTTCGGAAGCATCCAGAAAAATATGCTTGTCTACCAGACCTTCAGCGTCCATTTCTTCATTAAATGATTCTTCCGATAATTTTTCTTTTCTTTCTTCTATCTCTTTTAGTAAACCGTTGACCCCTATGTTAAATATTTTATCATAATTGGGTGTAGAATGCTCCCAGTGATATGAGAAAAAATACTGTCCCTTATATTTCCATGCATCTTCCATCCCTTTTGGCAAAAATTGTCTTTCCATGCCGTGAACAGCCCTTGTTTTCCAGTACTTATGCATCTCTTTTAATTCTTCCCATTCACTTTCCTTGAGCAGTTCACTGTAAATTTTGCCTGGAGCCGTGGTTTTTTCCACCCACCGCCACTGAAGTTCAGGATAATGCGCAACACTGTTTAAGTCTTTTGCAAAATTTCCTACGAGCAATTCCTGGTCTCTGATAAAAAGAGTCATGTTTTTCAAAATATGCTGCAACGCCTTTGCTCTTCTAATGGGCATCGGCAAACCCTCAGTCTGCTTATATGACTCTGTTAATAATCTGGCCCTTTCCAAATCCAGTTTTATTTCATAGCCCTGTCGAAAAGCTTTGCCTTCTTCATGCTGATCATAACCGACCTGGGCGGTATGATGCGCCTTTATCGGAGTCTCCAGTTTAAGCTGCTGTGTTCTCATACTCATTTTTTTACCCCCTTGATCTAAACTGTAAAAAACATCTCAAATTTCTCAATACGGCTCAGTACGATAAATGCTGAACCAATACTAAATTTAACTGTAAAATTATATAATCAATATTATATATATATAATGATTATGTGTTAAAATGTCAATTGAAATAAATATGTAAGCACAACTGCTTACTTTATTAATTTCAGCAATTTTTTCCTCCTTTCTGTTGTTGGTAATTTAGTTGCCAATAATCGCCTTAGGTTGTTTTTCAATAGATGTACTATATCCTAATAATTCAATAAACATGCCATGTTCCTGCAAGATTTTTAAAAAACAGAATTGATATTTATATTAAATAGTTATGAAAAAGTCAGGCCATACTTTCAGGTTAACCTACCGCAAGGCCGGCAACCCTGTTAAAGCAAACATGTATCGTGAAGCAATTATGCGCTAACAATTTAATATCATTAAATATATTGCCATGAGCAGATAGAGGTGAGGGCGACTTTGAAAAAATATCCCAGCGAAAATGTCTCAATTCAACAATGAAACATAAACGTCTCGCGAGACAGGTTAATTCTTTTTTTGAAAAAGCCATGCGATTGTCCTGGGATAAAGTGATAAAAAAATTTGGTTTTTCTCTTGACTAAATATGTTTTATTAAATAAATTATACTTTAAATATTAATGCCCTTTAGAAAGGTGGGGGGTTATGGGAATACAAGAGCGGAAAGAAAGAGAAAAAGAAAAGAGACGGCAGCAGATATTAACCGCTGCTAAAAAGGTTTTTTCCGAAAAGGGTTACAACAAGACAACAATGGAAGATATCGCCAAAAAGGCGGAACTTAGCCCGGGCACCCTGTATCTTTATTTTAAAAATAAAGAAGAATTGTATGCCTCCCTGTCTCTCCGTGTACTGAAGCACTTTCTTGCAGGGATGGAAAAGATAAGCAGAAAAAAAGATTTGGAACCCGAAAAGAAATTGGATGGATTTATAAATGTTCTGTTTGAACTTTATAAGCTTGATTCTTTGGTAATTGTTAACGTGTTCCGTCTCCAATCGAGTGAAACCCTTAAAAATTTATCACCGGAAGTTTTGGGAGAGATCAAAAATTATTCCCGTGATTTGATCGCATCGTTTGTAAGCGCATATAAAGAAGGAGTAGATAGAGGCGTTTTTTTAGACAAATCTCCTATAGCCATCGCTGACATATTTTGGGCAGCATTTTCCGGAGTCGTTCTCTGGGAGGAAAGTAAAAAGATCATTGATAGTAAAAAAGATTTTATAATACCCACACTTGAAATCGCATTTGAAATATTTAAACGGGGGATAAAACAAAATTTATAAGCATTTTCTGCTTTGATTTTATGAATCGTTGCTTGAAACGATTATTTTTAAAAACAGATAAAAGGATATAACTAAAAATACTATATCTCGAAGAATCTGTCTGGTGGCGGAAGCAAATATTTTTGTACTTGTTGAAAAACACCCGCAGTGAATATCCAGCCCACGTGCCGCATTAAATATCAGGCTGCAAAAAAACGTCAGCAAAAGAAAGTTGCTTATTGCAATTGCTCCTGGCATCCATAAACCAAAAATTAACAAAAATCCCAGAACAATCTCGATCCACGGTAAAAAAACAGCAGTTAAATTGACAAGAACGTCCGGAAGAATTTGATAATTATAGACCATCTTGGCGAAAGCAGCAGGATGCACGATTTTATCCATACTGGCCATTAAAAAAACCATCCCAAGTAATAAGCGGCACCAGAAAAGTGGCGGTTTGCCTAAAATAGAAAGTTTGTATTGTTTATTGCTCTTCATGACGACGCTGCAGCTCCTTTCTCAATGGGCAAACAATTTTGTTGCCACAGCGTCCAGCCGTCAACCAGAATTTTTACGTTATTATGACCGAGTTCAAATAGAAACATGGCAACCTCCTCACTCGCATGGCAGTTTTCTCCATTGCAATAGGTAATAATCAAAGTTTCAGATGATACATTTGCCATAACTTTCCAATAGCGTTCTTCAAAATAATCTATCGGCAGATTTAGAGCCCCTTTTATGTGTCCCTTATTATAATTGTTTGTGGATCGTGCATCGATAAAGACTGCCGCATGGCTATAAAAAAATTTTTTTGCGAGATCAAAAGGGATTATACCGGCTTCATCATTGCCTTGGGACAACTGTGATTTCGTCGACCAATCGGTTTTTAAGGCAAGTCTGTTTGCGCGCAGAGTATTTGCAAGAAAACCTAATATAATGGCAAACGACAATATCGCCGCACTTTGCCAGGTTATTTGGAGTAAAATTTTCTTATAATGTTTCTTTTTAATCATATCCAGTGGTTGCCGCGGCACTCTTCGCCGCGGCAATGCCAATCTGAGCTGCCGCTCGGCATTATGATATTATTAAGCCGAATTATTAAGCAGGCAACCAACTAATTTTGTTGTTTATTCTTTACTTGTTGAGTTAGATAGAGTTTTGAAACGGATTCCAAGCAAAATCAGGCTCATTACCAAGCTATCAATTATTGACTATAAAAATAGTATGATTGTCATAAAACTGTGTTTTTTTCAACATTAATTAAGGAGAATAATATGGATTTTGGACTGTCAAAGGAGCATGAAATGCTCAGGAAGGCCGTTCGCGAGTTTGCGGATAAAAATATAGCGCCTTTTGCGGATGAATGGGATGCAAATCATTATTTACCTTACGAAGAAGTCTTGAAACCTATGGGTGAACTCGGTTTTTTAGGAACACTCATACCCGAGGAATATGGCGGATATGATATGGGATGGTTGGCGGCAACGATTATTACAGAGGAGATCGCCCGTGCATCCAGTTCGCTAAGAGTCCAGATTAATTTATTGGAGATCGGCTGCGCCTACCCTATCTTCCGTTACGGCAGTGAGGAGATAATAAAAAAGTATGTGCCTAAGCTTATAAGCGCCGAATATCTTGGCGGATTTGCAATTACCGAACCAAATGCCGGTTCTGATGTGATGTCCATCGAATCAACAGCGGAAGACTGTGGAGACCACTGGTTGCTAAACGGTTCCAAGACATGGATATCGAACGCAAATATTGCTGATGTAATAATTTATTACGCGTTTACGGATCGCGAAAAAAGGGGCAAAGGGCTTTCCGCTTTTGTGTTGGAACTGAAAAATTTCAATGGGATAATCACATCCGAACTTGACAAGCTGGGATCTCATTCCTCCCCTACAGGGGAAATATTTTTGAGCAACACCAAAGTCCCAAAAGAGAATATTCTCGGTCAAGCAGGAGATGGGGCAAAAATAGTTTTTAGTTCTCTGAACCAGACACGGGTTTCTGCAGCGGCCGGGGCCGTGGGAGTAGCTCAGTCATGTTTGGAGTCTGCAATAAAGTATTGTAATGATCGGGAACAGTTTGGCAAGCCGGTAGGTAAGTTTCAGATGAACCAGGACATGATTGCCCAGATGTCTACCGAGATTGAGGCTGCCAGGCTCCTGGTTTACAAAGCTGCATGGCAAAAAGATCAGGGAAAATTAAACAACGGCCTGGAAGTTTCACAGGCAAAATACTATGCGGCAGAGGTTGCCAACAAGTGTGCAAACTATGCGTTGAGAATTTTAGGCGCGTACGGTTATTCCACAGAATATCCGGTAGCCCGCAACTTCAGGGATGCGCCCACCTATTTCATCGTTGAAGGTTCGGCAAATATTTGTAAGCAGATTATCGCTATGGATAAGCTTGGATACCGAAAGGCCAATAAATAGGATGTGTGCCCTGATTTGTCGGCATCAATTTTTTTTCCATATTACAGGCTCTCTTCCGGACAGAAGACGCTTAATATTCTCTTTGTGACGAATATAGATCGATATTGCGATTATTAAGGCACATACTGTCAATGCTGCGGAACAGGTATCCATCCGGACAGCAACAGGCAGTATGGCCGCCGCTGCAAGGGAGCCTGAAGATACATGGTTGCGCCAGCAGGCAAACAGAATAAATACCGAAAGCGCTACAAAAGTTGCCGCTGTTGAAATTATCAAAAAACATCCTGCCGCTGTTGCGACACCTTTTCCACCGTTTTTAAATTTTGTGTATAAAGGGTAAAGGTGCCCTGAAAAAGATGAAAGGGCAACTATGGATATATAAATTTCATGCCATAAATTGTTATTATCGGCTATTGCAGTTGCTATATATACCGGAATCGCGCCTTTTAATGCATCTCCTATAAGGGTAAGTATTCCCAGTTTTAGACTGACGGTGCGCCGCACGTTGGTTGCGCCGACATTACCGCTTCCAGCCTTCCTGATATCGACTGAAGTAAAAAGGCGGGTCAAGACAAGGCCACAAGGTATAGAACCGGCTAAATATGCAACAAAGGGAAGCCCTATAAGTTTTACTGCTGTTAATGGTTCCATCTTGTTTTTGGCGAATTTATTGATTTTGAGGGGGATGAAAATATAAAATTACAGCCCCTTGATAAATTCTTTGAAGGTCATCTTTTTTTAGTTGTCCGTATTTATGTATTTGAGGATGTCAACTAACATTTTCGGTCGGATATAACCCGGCACTTTGGTGATTTCTTCCCCGTTTTCCGCAATAAACCAGGTGTCAGGAAGCCCCCGGACTCCATAATCGGAGGACAGTTTTTTTTCTTTGGTCGTATCCACTTTAATAGAGATAAAATTTTCATTAAGATACGAAACCACGGAAGCGTCTTGAAAAGTTTCATTTTCCATTATTTTACAGTATTTGCACCAGGT
>JAUVKB010000214.1 GCA_030596405.1 Deltaproteobacteria bacterium | reverse complement strand
TGACTATTTTCAAGTCTTTTTTAGACGGTTTCCATGTTACATACGGCCTTCTTCCCATTAGAACCGCATCAAAAACCGTTATGGGAAATCTGGACGGCGAGCTTTGAGGGACATAACTGATCTGTTTCGCAAGATCGATCCCTTTCATCTTTTTTGTATCTTTTCCATCGATCAAAACAGACCCGCTGTTTGGGGTCAGTATCCTTACAAGACACTTTAAAAACGTTGTTTTGCCCGCTCCGTTCGGCCCGACAATACTTAATATCTTTCCCCTGTCCAGATCGATTCCGACGTTTTTCAAGACGGCTGTATTTTTGTATCTAAAATTTAATCCATTAACATTGAGCATTACCAGTACTCTTTTGTCCTTTTGATAAGAAGATAGAAAAAAAACGGTACGCCGATAAAAGATGTGACTATCCCGATCGGTATAATCTGCGGAGCCCAGATTGTCCTTCCGGCCGTGTCTGCCGCAAGCACGATAACGGCGCCGACCAGCGCTGAGGCCGGAAGCAGAAACCTGTGGTCTCCTCCGATAATCATTCTGCTTATGTGAGGAGAAACAAGTCCGATAAAACCGATTACGCCGGTAAAACAGATAACCCCCGCGGTTATCAGAGAAGCAAGGATTATCCCGGTCAGCCTCACACCCTTGACATTTACTCCCACGGCCTTTGCGGATTCATCTCCGGCTGAAAGAAGATTAAAATCCCATGAAAGTTTCAAAAGAAAAGTGGAGGGGAGAAGCACCATGTCGGCGGTCATCCCTATTTCTTTCCACCCGGCCTTGGACAGGCTTCCAAAAAACCAGAATACGATTTCGTGAACCTGTTCCATGCTTCCCATATATTGAAAAAGGGACGACAGTGAAGAGAAAAAAAACATAACCGCGATTCCGGCAAGTATCATTGTTTCCGTTGTGGAACTTCTCTGCCCCGATATCCCGAGAATAAGAAAGGAAGTAAGAAGAGCAAAGAAGAAAGCATTTCCCGCGATAAGATATTCGGCGGAAAAACCCGCGCCGAATACAATGGCGACCACTGCCCCGAATCCGGCTCCTGAGGCTATTCCGAGCGTATATGGAGATGCCAGCGGATTTCTGAGCACAGCCTGGAATATTGTTCCGGCAAAACCGAGTCCGCTTCCCACTAGAATCGCCATTACTATGCGGGGAAGCCTCAGCTTCCAGACGATTGCATGCGCGGTTCCCGAATCCGTAAAAAGAGCGGCCAGTGAATCAAGCGGGCTCATGGATGAAGCGCCTACTGAAATGGCGATCAGCGCAACGCCAAGCAAAATAAAAAACAAAAAGATAATAAAAGAGACCTTTTTGCCGGCAAGATTCCTGTATTGTTGATATATATCGCCTGAATCCTTTTGCATTCAAATACCTTTATTTACTAAGAATTTTAGCAACCGTTGCAAATTTTAAAAGTTATAAGGATATACATACGTTCCGCGGTAGCTTACCCTTTGAAATTTTTCCAGATACTCTTTATGGATTTTTTCCGGATCAAGGTCGTTAAAAAAATCCGGATAAAACCATTTGGCCATATAACAGATTCCGACAACGGCCGTGGGACCTGTCCATATATCACCGGCCATCACATAAACTTTGCCTTCACGCACAGCCCGGATATTATCCCAGGCCGGTCTTTTAAGTATCTTTTTTCTTGCGCCTTCAAGCTTGTTTGTGCCGGTCATTGCGTAACAGTTGCAAAAAGAGACCGCTTTGATGATAATTTCCGGGTTTTTTGTCAGCACCCATTCCGGAGTAACTTCAGGATAGGGGATGGCAAAATCAGACGAAATATTATGACCACCGGAAAGAGCGCACATTTCATCAGCGCCGGAACCAGGCCCCACGCTGTGATAATCGGAATAATTTTCCATATAAACGTCCGGCGGTTTACAACCCGGCTTTAACCGCTCTTTAATAAATTCCATTTTTTCCCGGTACCAGTCAATAAGTTGCCCTGCCTGTTTTTCTTTTTGCAAAATACGTCCAAGGATTTCTATATCTTGTTTAAGCCTGTGCATCTTATAAAAGTCGAGACGTATAACCGTGATGCCCATCGGCTCTAATTTTTTTCCATTTCAGGACCCGGATGCCGCGCATAGCCGATCACAACGTCCGGATCTAAAGCGGCTATCAGTTCATAATTAGGCCCCCTCCAGCTTCCGACTTTTGCCCGGTTTTTCAATTCGGGCCAGAACAAAGGGCTTTTTGCTATGCCCGTGTTGATGCCCGCCACTATATTTTTTGCATCAAGGGCGCGAACAATCTCCAGGGCATCAGAGGTTAAGACCACCAGTTTTTTTACCGGCAGTCTTACCTCCACGGTTCTTCCCGCAGCGTCCGTTATGCGGACAGTATCTTTTTTTTCTCCTGTTTCTATTCCCGCTGCGCTGTTTAACGAAACAGTCAAACAACAAACTATTATAAAAATGCAGGCTATTATAATACTGCAAATTTTAATACTACAGGTTTTGATAAAATATGGTTTCACTGTTAATACCGTAAAGTCATTTCAAAGAAAAAAGTGCGCCCGTCGGCTTCGTAATATTCATAATAATCTTCGTCAAAAATATTATCCACTGAAATAGAGACGTCCCCCCATTTCCATGGCGTCAAGGTAATTTTTCCGTCTACCAGAAAGGACGGCTCATAGGTTCCGTAAACGCCTTCTTCTCTGTCCTTGTTGTTTGAGTTATTATATATTTTGCTGAAATAGCTCCCGACTATACTGCCCTTAAACCACCTGTGTTGCGCCTCAAGACCGATATTGTACATTGTCCTGGGGATGCCGGCTACGCTTTTATCTTCCGAATCAGGATCAGCGGAGTTGTCCGTAATCTTTGCGTCCGTATAAGTCAAATTTCCCCAGACTTTCAGCCATTTTGTAATTTTTTGAGAAGCCTCAACCTCGAATCCATAGGTGCGCGCCCTTCCCGCGTTCATCCGCGTTTTGGTCTTTGCCACCGCATCGATTTGATAATAGATCATATCCTTGATGTCATTGCGATATCCGGTTAAAGACAACCTGGTTTTTTTGTTGAAAAAATATTGATCGATACCCGCCTCATAGGTCCAAACCGTTTCAGGATCCAAATCAGGATTGCTCTGATACGTGGTTCCCCAGGATTCCCATGTTCTGTAAAGTTCATATAAATTAGGCGGACGGAAAGCATGACCCGCCGAAGCTCTGAATGTGGTATCTGAAAAAGCCTGCCAGACCAAACCTAATTTGGGGCTAAACTCTGAATCGCTGTTGCTGTCATATTCCGTTTTAGCGCCGGGACCTCCGGAAGCCCCGTCATAAACCTTCCATGTATCATAGCGGCAGCCTGTATAAAGGGTCAGTGTATCGAGTATATCCCATTCATCCTGAAAGAACACCCCCCATATTTTATCTCTTCCGCCCGAATA
>JAUVKB010000126.1 GCA_030596405.1 Deltaproteobacteria bacterium | reverse complement strand
TGCGGCACGCGCTCCAAAAACATATTTATGGCCGTCTGCATAGGAGCCTATTAGTCTGTTTCGCTCATTTATATGTTTTTCAGGCACCTGGCTGCCGGTGATTATTTCAAGCGCATCAAAAAACATATCGGTTTCATTAATACCGATTGGAAGCCCCGGGCTAAAACAGGGGATTTCAAAACGTTTTTTTAATAATTTCCCCGCGCTTTCTTCTTCGGCAAGAATCCTTCCGAATTCTATGCTTGCAGCCGCATTTCCCATGAAAGCAATATTCTTGATTGAAGTCCCGCCTTCAGGTATCTTCTGGTATTCAGTCCACAGGGGCCCGTCAAATGTATCGGAGTAATCCGGCAGCATTACATAATCTGTCTTAAAATCGTTAAATATTTCTTTCAAATATCTAAAGTCGGCCGGCGATAACATGCCCGGAAAAATATTTATATGCTCTGCTTTTTCATTTCCTTTTACAGCTATTGAATCAACAAGAGACCTTACAGCGGCGTGAAAGCCGTCGATGTGTGTTCCCGAATAGCTCGGAGTTGAAACCGAAACTATTTCAGGCTGTTTTTCCCCTGTGTAATGTTTTTTATAATCCCTGAGCATCAGCCCTACATCATCTCCGATGGTTTCACTTAAGCATGTGCTTGCAATGCCGATAAGTTCCGGTTCATACTGCTTTGTAATGTTTTGGATTGCCAGCTTTAGATTTGCGCCGCCTCCGAATATAGCTGTTTCCTCTGTAAAATTTGAAGATGCGATATCTATGGGCTCATTAAAATGGCTTATTAAATATCTGCGTATATAGGTCGAGCATCCCTGTGAACCGTGCAGCAGGGGAACGGTGTTTGCCACGCCTTTAAAAACAAAGGATGCTCCCAGAGGACTGCAAAGTTTGCACGCATTTTGTGTCGGCGTGTATTCTTCTTTTGTCAGGGCTTTCATGCTTTATATCCTCCTCTTTTTCTCGGCGCAAACTGCCAGACCGGACTGGTTACTGAAGAAAAAACCTCTTTGGCAAAATTTATCATCCCATTGTAGCCTGCAAGTGAGATCTTTCTTTCATGGTTATGATCGCAAAATCCTATCCCTAGCTTATAGGCCATGGGTCTTTCCTTTACACCGCCCACAAAAAGATCCACTTTTTTTTCAAGGCAGTATTTGGAAAGCTCCAGGGGATTGGCGTCGTCAACTATTACCGTGCCATCTTCGCACATATCCCTTAAAAGCTTATAGTCATCCTCATTTCCTGTTTGAGAACCTGCAAGAACAACTTCCATTCCAAGGGTTCTTAATGCCTTTATCATGGAAAAGGCCTTAAACGCGCCTCCCACATATATGGCAGCCCGTTTCCCGGAAAGAATTTTTTTATATTTTTTTATCTCAGGAGAGATTGCCTTGATTTCTTCCCGCACCAGCTCCCTGGTCTTTTTCATGATTTGAAGGTTATCCTTAAAAAAATCCGCAACATCATAAAGGGCCTTTGACATATCTTCTATCCCGAAATATGATACCCTTATATAGGGAATATTGTATTTTTCTTCCATAATCTTAGCGAGGTGCAGCATAGACCCTGAACATTGCACCACGTTCAGCTTTACGCCGTGAGATCTTTTGATCTTGTCGACGCGGCCGTCTCCTGTGAAAATCGCAGACACTTCAAGTCCCATTTTTTCGTAATATTTTTTAATGGTCCAGGCCTCGCCGGCAATATTAAATTCTCCCATTATGTTAAGGCTGTATTTACCTCTATTTTCAATTGACCCCGTGCCGACCAGTTGCGCCAGGGCTTCGCAGGCAGCCTTGTACCCATCCTTTTTTGTTCCCTTAAACCCCTCGGAATGAACGGGCAGCACCGGGATGCCTTTTTTCTCCGCCACACGCCTGCACACGGAATCAATATCATCTCCTATAATTCCGATAATACAGGTTGCATAAACAAATGCGGCATTCGGATGATAGAGCTCTATGAGCTTTACAAGGGCCTGATATAATTTTTTTTCACCGCCGAAGATAATATCTTTTTCCTGAAGATCAGTGGAAAAACTCATGCGATGGAGCTGGGGGCCTGATGAGAGCGCTCCCCTGATATCCCAGGTATATGACGCGCATCCGATCGGCCCGTGGATCAGGTGCAAAGCATCGGCTATGGGATAGAGCACCACCCGGGACCCGCAGAAGACACAGGCCCTCTGGCTTACGGAACCGGCCAGGCTCTTTTTTTCGCACTCTATTTCAAAGGCTTCCTCGCCCTTGTGATATATCTGCCTTTTTCTTTCTTTTAATATTTGTATGCTTCTCATATTTTATTCCTGTTTTTTACATTACAAGATCAAACGCAATTTCCGTCGAATCCCTGTCTATACGATCCATCAGCGCCTCTAATATCTTTTCAAGGATTCGTATTCCGCCCCGGTAACATACTGTGGGAAAATAGCTGTGCCCTACCCTGTCAAGGATAGGAAATCCGAATCTGATAAATGGAATATCTTCATCTCTCGCTATATATTTGACATAAGTATTTCCCATGAGAAGATCCACGGGATCATTTTTGACCCACTGATGGAAAAGCATCATATCCTTGCCGCTTGCGATATTTACTTCATGCGGGATATCCGCTGTTATTTTTTTTATCCGTTTTTCAAAATTCTTGTCCCTTGTTCCCGTGAGGATATGAATCGGCATCATGTCTATAGATACCAGAAACTCCGTCAACGAAATCAACTGATCCGGATCGCCCACCAGCGCCACTTTTTTATGGTAAAAATACGCCTGCATATCTGTTATAATATCTAAAAGTTGTCCCCTTTCAATTGTGATGGTATCGGGTACATTCACCCCTGCCATTTTTCTTAATGCATCCACAAACCGGTCGGTTGCCTTGATTCCAATCGGCAGGTCAAGTATTTCGCATGGAACTTTGCACTTTGTGTCAAGGGCTTTGGCTGCAGAGCCGGATGCCAGACCTCCAAGGGCTATAGTACCCTGGCTGCTGCCTGTGCTTATTAATTCATCAATTGTAACTCCGCCTTTGGGAAACATTTCATATTTTCCGGTCTGGGGTCCGTTAAGCACATTTTCCGTATCCGGAAACATGACTACAGGCACCTCCAGTTCGGCGGCAATTCTTTTAATTTCATGCATATCCGAAGGTTCTACCCAGCCCGGAATTATATTTATCTGTTCCGTTTTATGCCCGTTGGATTCAGCAAAATAATCGACCATCGCCCTGGTCATATTTGCAAAACCTGTAACATGGGTGCCGACATAGCTTGGAGTATTGGCATGAATAACAAATTTACCTTCCGGAATTTTGCCGGTTACTTGTGCTTTGCCTATTATCTGGGGAAGATCATCCCCTATGGTTTCGGACAGGCATGTTGTATGAACCGCTATGATATCCGGCTTATAAATAGTAAAAATATTATCTATAGCCTGGAGCAGGTTCGACTGACCGCCGAATACGGATGCGCCTTCGGTAAAGGAACTTGTGGCCGCCATTACCGGCTCTTTATAATGCCTGGTCAATGTGCTGCGATGATAGGCGTAACAGCCCTGGGAACCATGGCTGTGAGGCAAACATCCGTGTATCCCCAGGGCTGCATACATGGCCCCTATGGGCTGACAGGTTTTGGCCGGATTTACCGTTAAAGATTTACGTTCCTTAATTTCATCTGGTGTGTGTCGTAATAGCATAATAATTCCCTTTGATTTCTGTTTCTATTCCCCAGGGGCAGGCACGGAGGCCTGCCCCTACTATTCAAATGCATATTTGGCGGCAAGCTCAGGGCTCTTTTCCCATGGAGCTTGCAAATGCTCCCAGACCTTGCTGCTTACCATCCGGTCGATTTCGTGATAAAAATTAATAGCTCCTCTATATCCGGCATATGGTCCACCAGTATCGTAGCTGTGAAGCTGTTTCATCGGAATTCCGAATTTCTGGATTGTATATTTTTCCTTGATACCCGCACAAAATACCGCAGGCCGGTATGTATTAATAAGGGTTTCGGTTTCAAACTGGCTGATGTCATCAATAACGATTGTGCCATCCGGCATTTCATCCATCATTCCTGCATAATCTTTAAGCTTGATTCCATTTTTTTCCATTTCCTCAAGTTCTTTTTCACTTATCCTGGGATTATATCTTTCAGGATCTTTTTCTACTAAAAGCTCTTCGATATTTCTGCTGTCTGCATCTACTTTAAGATTCGGCAGAACCTGTCGTCCTTCATAATCATCCCGATGAGCAAACTCGTATCCTGCACTAAAAGGTATCATTCCCATTTCCCTGAACATTTCCTGATAATGATGAGCCCGTGATCCTCCTACAAACATCATGGCAAGTTTGCCTTCAAGGCGTGGCCTTACTTCATTTTGCGCTTCTATTACCGGCGGCATTTCTTCTGCTATTACTTCTTCCACCCTGTCTATAAGCTTTTGATCTCCATAATACTGAGCAATCTTTCTAAGGGATCTGGACATTCCGCCGGCGCTTAAAAAATTAATCTTGAACCATGGAATCCCATATTTTTTTTCCATCATTTCCGCCACGTAATTTATGGAACGGTAGCACATAATAAGATTTAAATCCGCAGTATGTGAATTGGCAAAAAAATCGACGCTCGAGTTTCCGCTGAAGGTGGAAATTATTGTTATACCGCACTTTGTAAGTATTCGTTCTATCTCAAAAGCATCCCCGCCTATATTATATTCACCAAGCAGATTTACTTTATAATCTCCTTCTTTAACGGTATTATCCTGGCCGATTATATGCTTAAAGAGCCCGTTATTGGCAACATGATGTCCGGCTGACTGGCTGACTCCTTTATATCCCTCACAACTGAAGCCGAATATGGTAATACCCAGTTTTTCCTCCATTTCCTTTGTAACAGCATGAACATCATCGCCAATCAGCCCTACAGGACAGGTAGAAAATACAGAAATCATCTTGGGTTTGAAGATATCGTATGCCTCCTGGATCGCCTCTTTTAATTTTTTTTCACCGCCGAAAATTATCTCTCTTTCCTGCATATCCGTTGAAAAACAGTAGGGCATATAATTATCGCCGTCAGGCGTAGTTGAAGGATCTGTCTGGTTTCTTCTGGTCAGCCAGGAGTAAAAACCGCATCCAATCGGGCCGTGAGTGAGGTTGATAATATCACGGGTAGGCCCCATAACTACTCCCTTACACCCCGCATAACAACACCCCCGCTGTGAAATAATACCAGGTATTGTCCTGACGTTTGCCTGTATTTCAAGATGTTTGTTTTCTGCATCCTTTCTGTTTACTACAATCTGTTTTGATTTTTTTCTTGCAACCTTTGGCGGATATCTGCTCAGGATTTCCTCTTTTACTTTTTCAGGCTTTATAAAATCATCCGCATTTAAAATATTCTTTTCAAATTCATTAATTAATGTTTCCACTCTTCCGCCTCCTTTTCCTAATGCGGCAAAGCCGCAGTTGTCAGTTGTCAGTTATCAGTTGTCAGTTGTCAGTTGTCAGTTGTCAGTTGTCAGCACTGGAGGTTATTTTGAAATTTGAGGATATTGAACCAGCAGTTGGCAAAAAAAAAACAAAAGAACTCTCGGCGATGCTCGCAGGTCTCAGCAAATCCATAGGGAAAATAAATTAGTATCGATATGCTTTTACTGACAACTGATAACTGGCAACTGATAACTGATACCATATAAACGACTTTCTTGTTTTTTGTGACAAAAATTCAGAAGTAAGGTACTAATCATCTAACGTGCCGTCTCCCTTTTCTCCTGTCCTGACTCTTGCCGAATCGCTTACAGGCATAACAAATACCTTGCCGTCTCCTGATTTTCCGGTTCTGTTTACTTTAATTATTGTTTTAACCGTTTTCTCCACCATTTTATCCTTTACTACGATAAAAAGTATTCTTTTTGGTATCAGGCGCTGGCTTTGGCCCAACTGGGAAATCGCTTCCTCATATCCCTGCTCCGCTCCTTTTAGCAGCGTCATATCGACCAAACCCTTACCCCTGCCAAGGGCATCTCTCGCCGTTAAGGAAGATATGCCTGCATCTGACAAAGCTCTTTTTGTCTGATTCATCATGTTCATACGAATAATCGCCATGACCTCTTTCATATTTTAACCTCTTCTGTTTCCCCGGAACCGGTTTCCCTGATTCCAGAGCTTACGGTGTAAACTTCATCCACCGGGGTAACAAATATTTTGCCGTCGCCAAAAGCGCCCTTTTCTCCTGTTCTTGCCGCCTGCATCACTGTTTTTATAACAAAATCCTTTTCTTCATCCTTTACAACGGTAATGAGCAGTTCCTTTGGTAATTCATCATAGGTTATTTCTCC
>JAUVKB010000053.1 GCA_030596405.1 Deltaproteobacteria bacterium | reverse complement strand
GTCTCAAACATAACCCAGGTCATCAGTTACAGCATCATCGCCTGTTTTGGCCTTGGAATTTTTATACACAGCATTTACAACTTGGTAAAAAAAAATGATCATAAACAGCACACAGGAGAAACTTATAAATCACGGAAATACACTAATCCTGTCCTGTTAGCGGTTGTTGTTGGCAGTGTCCCCTGCCCGGGCGTTGTAATGGTTATGCTGTTTACATTATCGATGAATCTCATTGCCCTTGGTATAATATTAGGGATAACCATTTCAATCGGAATGGCACTTACAGTATCAATTGTTGTATTAGTCGCCATCTCAGGAAAAGTCGCCTCACTTACCGTAATTTCAAAAAACAGTAAACGGTCAGTTCTTATTGAATGTGGCATTGAAGTATTTGCTGGTCTATTGTTAATGACACTCGGGATATTATTTTTAGGAGCTAATTTATAAACCTTTTTTTAAAATAACAACCCTTGTCCATTTTTCACAGTTGGAATTAATATGACGCCGAAATCGCAGCTTCCTTCAGCACCTGTTATAGATGGTCTGCATCTTCAAGCCTCCGGGCGAGCAGTTGTGGTGCCGTTTCGTGTACGACTGAGAACAGGCAACGATCATATAGTCGAACTGGTCTGTACCCGGGTGTTACGTGTATTGCCGGGAAAACGGCTGGTCTGCCTTGGCGAATGTGATGCAGATCCGGTTGTTGTTAAGTTTTTTTTGGATCCCAGACGTTCAAAAGCACATTGTGCCCGTGAAGAACGGGGGATTACCGCCCTTAAAAAACGTAATATAAAAACACCGGATTTGTTATTTAAGGGGACCATCAGGCCTAACGATGTGCCGGTTTTAGTTTTTCAACAGGTCACACAGGCGCAGGACATGGACGCGGTATGGAAACAAACATCGGATGCTTGCCGGCATAATGAGCTTCTGTGCCGGGCGGTGGCCGTTATAGCCGAGCAGCATGAAACGGGCATGAAACAGGATGATCTGCATATGGGAAATTTTCTGTTTACCCAAAACGATATCTATACGATCGATGGCGATTCCGTCTATACGAGAAGATCAGGAAGGCCGCTATCAACATCCATGAGCTTGAAAAATCTGGGATTGTTTTTTGCACAGTTTGGTCCCCGATTTGACTGTTTGGTCCCCAAAGCCTTTTGCGTTTATACTGAAAAAAGAGACTGGCCTGAGGATCGTGGCAGGTATCTTCGCCTTGTAAAAGAAATTCATAAACAACGGAATTGGAGAAAAAACCGTTATCTTAAAAAAATCTATCGCGAATGCTCTGCTTTTGTGCGCCGGAAAACGTGGAATCGTTTTGTGGTATGTGACCGAAATTATTATAATGAGACCATGGAACCTCTTTTGAACGATCCGGATTCCATGATCAAAACCGGCAGGATGATAAAAAAAGGGAATACCTCTACAGTTTCTCTGGTTGAAGCCGGCGGGCAACGCTTTGTGGTCAAGCGGTACAATATCAAGAATATCCAGCATGCAATAGGGCGCAGTTTTCGTTCGAGCCGGGCTTCGGTATCGTGGCGAAACGGACACAGGTTAAGATTTCTGGGAATTTTTACGCCTGAACCGGTCGCGCTGATTGAAAAAAGGCGGGGGCCTTTTCGTTCCGAGGCATATTTTATCACTGAATATGTGGACGGTATTGATGCGTGCCGGTTGTTTCATTCGGAGGCATCGGGACATTTAAAACAGAAAGAAGTTGTAAAAGAGTTCGGAAAACTTGTCCAGGCATTGTCAGACGCTTTTATTAGTCATGGCGATTCTAAAGCCACAAACTTTTTGGTAACAAAACACGGGTTGTCTGTTATTGATCTGGATTCCATGGCTGAACATCGGCTTAGATGGCGGTTTAAAAAAGCGTTTGCAAGGGATTGCAAGCGTTTTATGAAGAACTGGATGGATTTGCCGGAAGTTTTCAGCATGTTTCATGACGAGATAAAAAAAGTGTAAAAATCGTATGCTGGGCGGCTCAGTTCCGTATCGAATATGCCGACTATTTTCCCGAATTTATATCGGAAGTGATTTTATCAACATATTCGACAACACTATCCATGATGTCCTCAATATCTTTTTCAATCCCTATAAATTCCAACGCGCCTTCCTCCGGTTGAAACGTTTGCTTGTCGGTATCATCTTTAATTTCACTTAAAACGGCAATATAATCTGCCGCATGTACAAAATATGCCAATAGATTCTTTTTTGATTTTGAGGGCTTATGATGATATCTTATAGCGGTCGCTATTGTTTCCGGAATTTTCCATTTTTTGCATATCTCAGATGCTATTTCAGAATGATCAACCCCTAAAATCTGTTTTTCAGCGAGAACAGAACGGTTTTGAGACTCTTTCATGCATGTTTGAAAATAATGCTTTTTTTCATATATATACGGATCAAGGACTAACTTGCCTGAATCATGAATGAGCCCCGCTAAAAAAGCATTATTTTCCAGCACCGGATTTTTTTTGTTTGCAATTATTTTTGAGCCAAAGGCAACGGCCAGTGAATGCCGCCACATAGCGTTTGATGAAATACCATACCCTTTTAATGTTTTGCCTAAAAGAGTGGAGGAAGCCGCTAATGTAATCAGCTCATTCAGCGTGTCATAGCCGAGCACAACAGACGCTTGTTGAATTGATGAAACCTGGCAGCTTAAACCGTAATAAGCCGAGTTTGCCATTTTAAGAGTTCTGGCGGATATTGCCTGGTCTGTCCCGATTGCCTGCGCAATATCTTTAAAGCTCAATTTTGGATTATTCATGATTTGCCTGACCTGCATAATTACTTTAGGCATGGGGGGCAGGTCTTTAATTTTCTTTAGAATGTTATATTTTAATTTTTTGTCTTTCAGCGGAGCGTTTGACTCGGATTTTATGGTATAGACGATTCTCTTTTTTTCTTCCGCTTGAGACGGCATGGGGCGATCGCCTCCGGGGGGCGCTGAAATCTCTGACAAATCAAGCTTGATAATGCCCTTGCAGACAGGACATGGAAAAGAGACTCTCTTTTTTGGAGGGAGTCTATCGTCCGGAATATTATATATCTTATTACAATGAGGACATTCTATTTTCATAACACACCCTTATTTATTTTAGGATTTGTTTCAGAAGCGCCGTCACCGATACAGGCGGTAGTCGATATTATAATTATTTGCTTTGTAACCAAACTTGCGTACGGTTGTCTGGAGCGCTTTTGCCGCCAAAGAGATATTGCCGCGGCTGTTTTTCAGCGCATCGATTATCATCTCTTTTTCCAGGTTGGCAACGGCCTCTTCCATGGACAGGGCTGAAAAAGTACCGGATTCCCTGCCTGTCTGCAAGGTGGGAGGAAGATGGTAGCCGTGAATTACTTCTCCATCACACAAGAGCACGGAACGCTCCATGCAATTTTCAAGTTCTCTTACATTGCCGGGCCAATGATAAGCCATTATCATGTCGATGGCAGGAGTGGAAAATCTCTTGATGGTTTTGTGGTTTTCCCTGGAATATTTTTCAAGAAAATGGTCGGCAAGAAGCAGAATGTCTGTTTTACGTTCTCTTAGCGGAGGCATGTAAATGGGGAAAACATTCAGGCGGTAATACAGATCTCCCCTGAACGATTCTTTTTCCACGGCATCCTCCAGATTTTTGTTTGTAGCGGCTATGATGCGAACATCGGTCTTAATGGTTTTATAACCCCCTACACGTTCAAACTCTTTTTCCTGCAATACGCGCAAGAGCTTTACCTGAACGTCAAGGCCGACGGAACCGATCTCATCAAGAAAGATTGTTCCCTTATGGGCCATTTCAAATTTTCCAGGCTTTTGTTTGATGGCTCCTGTAAAAGCTCCTTTTTCATGGCCGAACAGTTCGCTTTCTATAAGATTGGAGGGAAGGGCTGCGCAGTTTACCTTGACAAAGAAATTTTTTGTTCTATAGCTGTTGTAATGTATGGAATTTGCGACAAGTTCTTTGCCGGTACCGCTTTCGCCCCTGACGAGCACCGTTGCATTGCTCTTTGAAACCTGTGAAATCATTTGATAAACTTCACGCATTTTGTTGCTGTTTCCTATAATGTTGGTGATCCGGTATTTTTTTTCCAGCTCATCTTTTAACCTTAAGTTCTCATCTTTTAACCGCTCTTTTTCAAGGCGGATGGTTTCAAGATTTATGACATGCCTTGCAATCATTGTCGCTACCACGGACATGAGCTTTTTGCCGTTTTTCAAGGAGTAAGTTTCGGCATATGGTTTGTCAAAACCAAGAGACCCGACAATCCTGTCCCCTTTTTTAATCGGTACGCATATAAAAGACATCTCCCGTCCATTTTCGGTCTTTCTTGAAGCTGTCCTGTCCAGAAACAGAGGCTCCTGGCTTATTTTCGGTATTGCAACCGCCTTTCCCGTCTGAATAACACGACCGGTTATACCCTCGCCTAATTTGTATTTTCCTCTTTTCATCGCAGTTTTTGAAAGGCCGTGGGCAACCTCTATGCTGATTTCTTTACTTAAGGGATTTAAAATTGTGATGGTTCCACGAACCAGATCCAATGAATTAGACAGGATTTCCAGCACCTTGTACAAAGTCTTTTTCAGATCGATATGCTCGTTGAGCGCCTTGCTGATTTCATAAAGCAGGGTAACTTCTTCTATCCGTTTCATAATTTAATAAATTCACACCGCGATATATTTTGATAAGGAGAAACCGTTAAAGTTAATCCTTTATAATATAATCTTCCCAGTTTTTGCAAAACTCTTTTTGGGGTTTATCCGAATAAACCGCTTCAAAACTATTGCTGCCTGTCTCATTTATGGACACCAAGTCGTTTAAAAACAGTTCCCTTTCCTGCCTGCTTACAACGGGAAAGCCGTAATGTTTGTTTTGGTATTTAAACTTCCCCTTTGTTTTAAACCTTTCTTTAACAAAATCGATATGTTTGTTTATTCTGTTTTCAATGTGTTTATTGGAAAAGTCGATTGCTGTGTCCGTTCTTGCAAAAATTATCTCGCGAAAATCGGTATCAATTTCAAAACCTATGCTGTTTCTGCATGCGGCAACCGCTGCATATATGGTGGTTCCTATCCCTAAAAACGGATCTAAAACAGTGTCTCCTCTTACGGAAAACATGTTGATTAACCGGCTGGGAAGTTCAAAAGGATATGCAGCGCTTCTTTTCTCGGTTTCTTTGTTTTTTAATTTTTGAACCGTCCCTTTAATATCCATCCAGACGTCCGAATACCAGACATTTCGTTCTTCCCAAAAGATTGAGCTTTCACGTCTGTTCTGTTTTTCATCATCTGTTGCAAAATCTCTTAATCGGCCTTTTCTTAATATCAGAACATGTTCATGCTCCAGGGTAACATATGCGCCGGCAGGCAAGGTTCCTGAGCCCATGAATTTGTTGGGAGCATTTGTCTGCTTTCTCCACAATATTTCAGGCAGGGCCACAAAACCTTTTTTCAGCATATACGTCAAAATCCTGGAGTGATTAGAGTACAGCATGAAATTGTCATTTATCTTTCTTGTTGCATCTCCGATATTTATACAGGCAATACCCCCGTTTCTCAATACCCGGTATACTTCGTTCCAAACCTGATCAAGCTGCCGGTTCATCAATTCAAAGGAAAGCATGCCCTGTTCCTTATTTAAAGCATTTGCGATAGCAGGATTTAATCTTTCAAACATTTCATCCCACATTTTAATCATCGGATAAGGCGGTGACGTAACTACCAGATCGACGCTGCCTGAAGGAACGGAACTCATATCGATTGAGTTTTTAAAAACGGCCTTGTGTGTTGTTCTTAACATATCATTTTCCTCGAAATAACCTTAACACAGTCAGCGGATAAATGTCCAGGTTAACCATGTTAAATAGTTTGACAATCCCTGCATTTTATGAAAGTTGTTTAAACAGTCTTTCTCTAACGATATTAGAGATTAAACCATATGAAGCGGGATTGCAAATACCGTTTAAATTTGATCAATATCCGCTCTCACCATAAAAAGATTCAAAAGGACCAAAAAAAGCGGCTGCCGGACATGTTCTTTACGGATTTTTGATTTTCACCATAATATTTTAACAATATATTACATGCTGATTTTTGTTTTTACGGCACAAAATTTGCTTAATTTGATTAAGAGATTAATGGAGATTAAAAAAATGTGCAAAGATAATGGGTTTACTCTTGTTGAGCTGATGGTGGTAATAGCGGTGATTTCTATTATGGCTGCTGTGGGCACAGCTTCTATTATTAAGTATTTACCCGATTTAAGGTTAAACAAATCAGCAAGAGATTTACAGTCTGCAATGCAGTTTGCACGGTTAAAAGCTGTTAAAGAGAATGCCCATGTTGTGATAAATTTTGTCACTGGAAGTGACAATTATTATGCATTTGTTGATAATGGGGAAGGCGGCGGAATTCCAAACGATCAGACTCAGAACGGGACTGAAAGAACTGTTAGAACAGGTGGCATGTCCGCGGGTATAGACATGTATTTTGTTTCATTTGGCGGAGGAGCGGGGCCGGCCGTCGCTTTCAACGTCATGGGCCTGCCGAGCGGGTTTCAGGGCAGCGTTTATATAAAGAACGCTCTTGGCAATTATCGTAAAATTGTCGTGAGCAGCGCCGGCAACTCAAGAATACAAACGAGCACAGACGGCATAAACTGGGATGATGAATAAGGCTTAAAAAACAGTATAAGTATTTATGAAATAAAAGAGTGATTATTATGACAACAGCGATAAAAAACCACGAGGGATTTACCCTTATTGAGTTGATGATTGCACTGGCTGTATCAGCCTTTGTTCTTGCCGCAGCCTATTCTACATACAGCTCTCATCAAAAAGTGAGTTCCGTTCAGAAACAGGTCGTCGATATGCAGCAAAACATACGGGCAGGTATGTACCTGATGGGCAGAGAGATAAGAATGGCCGGATATGATCCATATAAGAAATCGGGTAAAAGTTCAGGCGCTGGAATCACTGTGACGAATGGAAATACTTTTAGCTTCTCTTTTGTGGCAGATACCGATCTATATGATAATAACAACGATGGAAATATCGACGAAAAAGGTGAACTAAAGACCATTGCCTACGACCTTTATGATGCATATTCTGATGGAGATAATGATCTCGGGAGACAAGTCGGCGCCAATAAGAATGCGGCTGCTGAAAACATAGAGGCACTTGAATTTTACTATACTCTTGCTGACGGCACTCAAAGCATTGCTCCGCCTGTTGCCGGCGACGTCAGGTCTGTCCAGATAACGATGCTGGCCAGAGCTCAAAGATCCGACAAAAAGTTTTATAATAATGAGACTTACAATACACCTTCCGGCGGTTCATGGGGTCCATACAACGATAATTACAGGCGCCGGCTGCTCACGTCCAACATTGTATGCAGGAATATGGGATTGTAATTATTTTAAATAGTTGAGGTGTCACAGATGTTCCGAAAAAAAGCTGCTAAAATTGTTTCAGACGGCAATCGCGGTTTTACCCTTGTTGAAGTTCTTATAGCCTCTGTTATTTTCGCTGTTGGTGTTTTGGCTGTTGCCAGTATGCAGACATCCGCCTTCAAGGGCAACACCACGGCCAGCGAGATTACAAAGTCCAGCGGACGGGCCGCGAACATTTTGGAAAATTTTCTGGCTGCAAATTATAGCGCTCTTGCAACCGGATCGTTGCCTGACGAGGATGGTTATTCCATCTCCTGGACAGTTACGGAAGACCCGGGAACCAACAGTTTTAAAACTATAAAAGTTAACATAGAATGGGTCGATACGTCGGGAATGGAGAGGGAAACCGTTTTCAAGCTAATCAGGGCGAAAGCCGAGGGCTAAACCGGTATGAGGCTATTAATGCCTTGCCTTTACAGCATTGTATTGAAAGGACACAAACCATGCATAAAATTATTTCAATCTTAAAAAATGAAAACGGATCGATTATTGCGCTTAGCGCAATACTTTTATCAATGCTGGCGGTAATCGGCATAGCGTCAATAAATACAACCTCTGTTGAATTGCAGATCGCCGGCAATGAAAGGGCTTTTAAAGAGTCCCTTTATAATGCGGACGGCGCTATTCGCGCTGTTTTCCCTGTAATAGACGACATTCGATACGGAAAGAATCCCGCTGATTTTAATAACGACTATTCAGGTCATTTAACTTTTGTGGGGGGGGGAGAGGATTTTTGGGATGAGCAGCCTGATGACGGAGACTGCTTTACGAGTTCAACCCCTGATATTAAAGTCGTCGATCTTGGCGATGCGAAGGTGGACGTTGACAGGCTTCAGGGCGATCCGACCGGAGGGTCTGTTATTAACAGGGCAGGCTATGAAGGACTTGGGAAAGGGGGGGCCAGCGGCTGGGTATTCTCATTCATGATAAGGGCCAAGGGGTCCGCCGGAGGCAGATCTGCCAGTGAACTGGAGGCAAACGTTGATTCCGTGCGATAAAAGCCGTTTTAAAACGCAGGAACCGGATACGTAACAGCGTATGGCCTGATATATAAAGTACATATAAATACAGGAGGAAAAGGTATGTTGAATACATTTTTAATGCGTTGTTTCAGTGTTTGTATACTTATAGTGTTTTTTGCTGCAAACACCTGCCCTGCGCTTGAAGCCGGGCCTGACCTTTTCAGATCTGAAGACGCCAGGTCTGAGGACATCGGGTCTGAAGACGTCAGTGTTGTTTTCGGGAAAATAGTTTCAGTTATCATCGGCTCCGAAACAGAGCCGCCCTCTGTCAAAATCGATAACGAGATATACAGCCTTTCACCGGACGTGAAAACATATGATAATAATAAAAATCGGTGCAACATTAAGATGCTGACTGTTCCCTTTTCGGCAAGAGTTTTAATTTTGCCCGATGAAAAAGGAAAATATTTTGTTATCGAAATCAGGCCCCATGAGGAATAGATGTCAGGGGAATCAGGTAACGAAAAAATTTATAAAACCGCGTGTAATTTTTGTCGCAATATTTTGGAGGCAGCCATGGAAGATATCTCAAAAAAAAGTCCTGTTTTTTTGTGTTTATTTATAATTTTTATTTCCATTTGTTTGTTTAACACACGGGTTTGCGCTTATGATTTTGATAAGTTCAACTTTGTTCCGCCCTTTATCGCAGCCGGTGAATCGCCTTCGGTTGTTTTTCTTTGCGATACATCCGGAAGCATGGATCATCTTGCCTATGCAAAAAGGTATACAACTCAACAGTATGATGCCGACACGGTTTATTACGGGTATTTTGATCCTTATGCCTATTACCGCTACGTAAAGTGCAAAGATAATGACGCCTCTTATGCGAGGAGCGGTTTTTTTGAGGAAAATGCCGGCGGATGGACGGACAGCAAAGGAGATTTCCATGGAAACTATGCCGGCAACCAGGACGGCGTGGACAACGTCGATCCTTTGGGCATCGAAAAAGGGGTGGGCAATTTCGAATGGTCGGGCAATTTTCTTAATTATATTTCAATGAGGCGGATGGACATCCTAAAACGGGTACTCATGGGCGGCAGGCGCGCTCCTGATGATTTCGGCGATATTTTTGACGACGCGCCAGGCGGATATGATACAGGAGGAAATGTCAATCCTCTCGATTTTTTAGTTGTAGGCGATTATCTTTATTACGGAGACCGGCAGCATGCGGGTTACCAGGATCAACAATGCTAGCTTCCGCCGGGTCCTACGGGTACCGAGCCGAACAAGCCGGCTGACCTGAACTATCTTACCCCTTACGGCGACGGCACAGGCCCCATAACGTTTACCTGCGAATATTACCATAATGAAGAATGCGGCAGCGCCAACCTCCGGCCCTTTTATCTAAAATTTACCGCCACACCCGTAGGTATCTCGAATTCGCCCAGTGAAGCAAGGGGAGACAGCCGCAAGCTGCTGGCCATTAAACTGCCTGACGAGGATGGCAGCGGGCAGGCTGACCAGCCTGTAGGCATTATCCAGCGTACGGGCACGCAGGTCCGTTTCGGCGTTATGAGGTTTAACAACGACAACCAGGGTGGGCAGGTGCTTGTCCCTGTGGGCAACAGAGAGCATCTTTGCACGCAGATTTCCCCGACCTGCGGATCTGCATGTCCGGGTTACGGGCCGGCAAGCGCCGATCTAAATGATGACTTCCGGATGGACGGGGTTATTAAAGCGGTAAACGATCTGGATGCCAATGGAAATACGCCCTTAGGCGAAAGTCTTGCAACAGCCGTCCGTTATTTCCAGCAGGAATCAACTATTTACCATGGAACCGATTACACGCTAAGCAAGGAATGGGACCCTTATTTTTTTAACAAGGACTTGAACCTTGACTGCACGCTAGCTGTTGATGAGGGTGAATATGCTGTTTGCAGCAGGGGTTATGTTATTATTCTGACAGACGGCGAACCAACATCGGACGACGGAATACCCGGCTGGGTGCCGAATTATTCGGACGGGGGAAACGATGGAACCAAAAGGCTGGATGACGTTTCCCGTTACAGCCATATTACGGATCTGGTTCCCGCGGACAGAAATCACGACGGAAACGACTACTATTTCAGCACCGTGGAAAATTTTCTTAATATTTATCCTGTTTTTACATTCGGTCAAGGCGGAGATCTTTTGAAAAGCACGGCAAGAAACGGCGGATTTACCGATAAAAACGGGGACAACAGGCCCAACACAACAGCAGAGGAAACAGCGGCAGCGGAACAGGAAAAGGAATGGGATTTTGACGGAGACGGCGAGCCCGACAATTATTTTGAGGCGGAAAGCGGGGCCGATATCGAAGCCAGTCTTATTGCGGCTTTAAGCGATATCCTGAAACGCGCGGCTTCCGGCACGGCCGCTTCAATAATTTCAGGCTCAAGACAGGGCGCGGGCGCCATTTTTCAGGCGCTCTTTTTCCCCGAAATGGTCGAGCCGAACGGAACCAAAACAGTAGCCTGGACAGGATTTCTTCACGCCCTGTTTACAGACGACCACGGCAATATTTGTGAAGACTCCAACGGCAACAAGATTCTTGATATTCCAGGGGACAACATTATTCAGCTATACTGGAACGACGCGGAAGGCGCGACAAAAGTCAGATTTTATACGTCACGACTGCCGGACGGCAAACCTGATGAAACTTCTCTGGTAAATGTGGGCGAAAACATGGTTTATGATATTACTCCTCTCTGGGAAGCAGGCAAACTGTTGAGCGATATCCCAGACGGCAATATCACAACCCAGAGAACCTACAGTTTAGCAACCGGCGGGAGGCATATCTTTACCTGGGTTGACAGCGATAATGACGGCGCG
>JAUVKB010000132.1 GCA_030596405.1 Deltaproteobacteria bacterium | reverse complement strand
TCCTCGCCATCAACACCTCCAGCGTCACACTTCTTCCCACCGGAGTTATTGCCTTACGGGCTGCGGCAGGTTCTGCCGACCCGGCTGGAATCCTCCCAACAACCTTGTTCGCCACCTTATGCTCAACTATTGTTGCCATATGCGCGGCAAAAATCTGCCGGAGGTTCTTTTCACAAAAAGGGCTTGAGAAAGGTCTAAAAGCCCCAACACCTGCCGCACAGGTAACAAAAGATGAAACATCTCTACCCGAAATCTCCTCCGATGCATATCCTGCGTGGATCTCCTGGCTTGCGCTCTGTTCCCTCGTGGGGGCGATTCCGCTGGCTGTTTATTGCGGCAGGGCAATCTCTCCCTGGATTATACCAGGCCTGATGGCGGGGTTTCTTGGCTTTGGGATAATTAGACATGTACGAGTCTATGAAGTATTCGTGGAAGGGGCCAAGGAAGGTTTTCAGGTAGCAATCAAGATTATTCCATATCTTGTTGCCATCCTTGTAGTGGTGGGCATGTTACGATCGAGCGGAGCAATGGGAGCAATGGTAGCCTGGCTGGGTGGCTTGACCGGGCAGGTCGGGATGCCCCCGGACGCCCTGCCTATGGCGTTGCTTCGTCCCCTGTCAGGTTCCGGAGCATACGGCATTCTGGCCTCCGTCATTAACGATCCGGCCATAGGCCCGGACAGCTATACCGGCTATCTGGTTTCAACGTTGCAGGGTTCTACCGAAACCACATTTTATGTGCTGGCAATATATTTCGGGGCAGTGCAGGTGCGTCGAATTCGCTATACCCTTGCAGCTGCCTTAACTGCGGATTTTGCGGGAATAATCGCGGCCGTGGTCATATGTCTCTATCTTTTTGGTTAAAACATCTCCATTTTTATCAAACAAAGACCTTTTCACGATAATACTTCAGTTCTTTTATGGATTCTTTAATATCGCTCATTGCCAGATGGTTATTGCTCTTCTTGAAAAACGGCAAAGCGGGATACCACCTTTTTACGAGTTCTTTGATAGTGCTTACATCAATATTACGGTAATGAAAGACGGCTTCCAGCCTCGGCATGTGCTTTATTAAAAAACGGCGGTCCTGCCATACGGAATTGCCGCAAAGAGGGGCTTGTCCCTTTCGGCAATATTTCAGAATAAATTTTATTGTTTCCTCTTCCGCAAGTTGACAGTCGCATGAGGAGTTAATGACACGATCCAAAAGGCCTGATGATTGATGTTGCTTTTGGCTCCATTCCTCCATTTCAGAAAGGATATGTTCCGGGTGATAAATGGCTGTGTCAGGACCTTCGGCAAGTATATTCAACTGGCCATCGGTCACAACTGATGCAATTTCGACAATGACATGCCTTTCAGGGTCGAGTCCGCTCATTTCCAGGTCTATCCATATCAAATGATTATCCATCTTTAACTCCATGCAATTTTTCATCGGTTTTGGTTAAAATCTCTTATGAGGCAAATTCATACCAGCAAAACAGTACAGAGTTCCATGAAGATATTCATACATACTGAATTTTAAATGTCAAAGCTGATAGATTCATAAAAAGTCTGCTTTCCTCTCCCCTGGCGGGAGTAGATTAAGGGGCGGGGGAGTTTTCGGACTTTTCACGAGTCTATCAAAGCGCGAAACTAAAAACATCTCACACTGTCAGTTTTTTTGCAACTTAGCGAAAAAAGCGAAAAAAGTGTCCAAAAAATCAGCACAATTTCGATACTTGTTTACGAGGTCTGTAACTAAAATTTTTATTATTACTTAAATCATCCTTTCTTTCCAGAAAAATTTGAAAATAGGGAATCTCCAAAATGATATCTTAATAAAAATATCAATAATAAATTCCCGACAAAGTCCTTGTTGTATAACTTACAGGAATTGCTATATTATTCAGATAGTGAATCCTGTTCCGATGCAGTCGTAAAAAAACCAATTTATCCTTTACCCCGGCCATGGAAAAATGCTTACCGGGCTTAAAATTTATAACAACTAAGGCGTTGGGGGTGACTATGCCTGCGTTTTGGGCGGGAGAAAAATCAAGATGACATTCGCTATGATCAATCACTGGTGTGAACAAAATCCATTGGCTGTCCAGATGCTAATAGCAACAGGAGTAATACTCGCGAGCCTTTTTTCCTATTTTATTACAAAGCACTATATTCTCAAAATCGTGTCTAAGTTTATCGAGAAGACACAGAGCAAATTTGATGATATCCTGCTTAACAAAGTCATCTTAAAACGGCTTTTCTGCATTGTCCCTTTAATCATTATCTATAGTCTTGCCTGCCTTTTTCCTTCTGCTGAAGATATGATTCGTAAGGTCGCGGCAGCCCTCATATGGTGGTTTATTTTATTTACATCAGGCGCCTTTTTGACCGCACTCGGTGAGCTGTATCTTTCCTTTGATCTATCACAGGGACGACCCATAAAGGGATACATCCAGGTTTTAAAATTAATAATATATGTGTCCGGCGGCATTATAATTATAAGCAATTTTCTCGACCGATCTCCCCTTGTACTGCTGAGCGGTTTCGGCGCCATGACTGCGGTCATACTTTTGATCTTTCGTGACACCATCCTGTCATTCGTGGCAAGCCTGCAAATCACCTCTAATGATCTGGTCCGGATTGGAGACTGGATCGAAGTGCCCAAATATGGGGCTGACGGCGATGTTGCCGACATTGCTCTCCATACTGTCAAAGTCCAAAACTGGGACAAAACCTTTACAGTCATCCCGACACATAAGCTCCTTGAAGAAACCTTCAAAAATTGGAGAGGGATGCAGGCAAGTGGGGGGAGACGCATTAAAAGAGCTGTTCAAATCGACCTGGAGAGCATCAAATTCTGTGATGATCAACTGATTAAACAATTTAAGAAAATTCATCTGATTACAGAATATGTTGAGCGCAAACAGGATGAATTAGATTGCTATAACAAAGAAAAAAGGATAGATACAAAGGTGGTTGTAAATGGCCGCAGAATGACTAACATCGGCACCTTTCGGGCCTATATTGAGGCATATTTACGAAACCATCCAAAAATCCACCAGGGCATGACCTTTCTTGTAAGGCAGTTGCCCAGTGGTCCTAACGGGCTTCCCATAGAAATCTACGTGTTTACCAATGATACGGCCTGGGCCCACTATGAAGCAATACAAGCGGACATATTCGACCATATCCTGGCCGTAGTGCCGGCCTTTGAGTTAAGGCTTTTCCAGAACCCTACGGGCTATAATTTTAGAAAATGGCAGGCATTGACACCGTGAAAATCTTTCCTCTTTGCAATGGTGTATTAATCAAAAAAGATGATGTAATATCAGTCTTTGCAAAAATGAAAAATATTCTTCTTGCCGTTACAGGTTTAAGGGCTACGGAAAAAAAATAATTGATCCAAGTAGCGCCCTGGGAGGCCCGTTGCGTCCGGAAGAAATTGCATCTGCAAAGAGGCAGGGATATAGGGAAAACCGGTGAAGCAAAGTCCCGGTGTCAGGGAATCCCGCGTATTGTCTCCTGATGAGCCTGGCATGAAGGTGGGGAATACAAAGAAAGGATGCTACAGCATGCGGAAACCACGAGTGAGCGAACCGCAAAGGATCCTAACGCGTAACGGGAGTCAGCAGAGGTTTTGCCATGAAAAAATATATTAATCTGAATCTGATATTTAAAATATCCTTTGTTTTAATCGCAGCATGCTTAACTATACTTAATATATCGGTTTATGCTGATACTATCCGCAGGCCTGTATATGCCGGAAGTTTTTACCCGGCAAAAGCTTCCGAGCTTGAGCAAACCATAGACAGGTTGACTGATCAGTCAAAACAGACACAGGTTAAAATTCCTCCTCATAAATTCTTAAAAGCCTTGATCCTGCCCCATGCGGGATATATCTATTCCGGGCTGACGGCGGCTCACTCCGGTTCTGTATTATCGGAAAAACAATTTTCCAAAGTCATTTTAATGGGGCCTGATCATCGGATCGGTTTTATAAATTGTGCGGTCAGTGATGTAGATGCATATCAAACCCCTCTCGGCGCTGTCCGGCTGCACAAAGATGCAGCCGGATTACGGCTTGCATCGGATATGTTCCGCCCTATTTTTGAATCTGACAGGGCGGAACATTCACTTGAGGTGGTTTTGCCGTTTTTGCAGCGTTATCTGAAAGAATTTGAACTGGTCCCGATTGTGACCGGTTCAGGAGATTACAACAAACTCGCGGCGGCTATTGAACCTGTAATTAATAATAACACACTCCTTGTGGCAAGTTCAGATCTTTCCCATTATTTGTCATATTCCGAAGCTGTTGCACGGGATAAGGAAACCCTTAAAATAATTTTAAACCTGGAATCAGATAAACTGCTTGCGCGTGACAATTGCGCCTGCGGAAAAATCCCGATTCTGATTATCATCAGCATGGCCAAAAAATATGGCTGGCAGCCGGTTCTTCTTCATTATTCCAACAGCGGCGACACTGCCGGGGGACGGACAAAGGTTGTCGGGTATGCGGCCATAGCCTTTTACGGAGATTTACTTATGGAAAATAAAAGTAATGCCGTCCGGCAATTCAGCGAAAAACAGGGACATCTGCTCGTAAAACTTGCCCGGCGGACAATCATGGAAAAGCTCGGACAAAAAATGGATAAAACAGAGTCCGAAAAACTTGATGAGGCTTTAAAAGACCTTGATTTTCAGGTTCGTCGCGGGACCTTTGTAACCCTTAACATAGACGACCAATTGCGTGGTTGTGTCGGCAGCCTTACGGGATCGGAATTAATTTCGGACAATGTGAGGGATAACGCCATTAATGCCGCGTTTCGTGATTTTCGATTCAATCCACTTACAATTGATGAACTAAAAGATGTAGACATAGAGATAAGTATACTTACCGAACCAAAACCGCTTGAATATACAGACGGGGCCGACCTGATTGCCAAACTGCGCGTCAATGTGGATGGTGTTATTATACGTAAAGGTCATGCCGGCGCCACATTTTTGCCCCAGGTCTGGGAACAGTTGCCCCGACCGGAAGAATTTTTGTCCCATCTTTGCCTCAAGGCGGGTATGTCTGCGGACGCCTGGCAAAAGACCAGGCTTGAGGTTATGACTTACCAGGTTCAATATTTTGAAGAATAAGACCAAACGCGCTGTTTCCCAGGTTGTTATCGCCACGGGGATCTCCGCCGTTGTAGCCCAGTTGTTGATCATTCGTGAATTTTTAACCAGGTTCATGGGCAATGAATTCGTCATTTCCCTGATCCTCTTCAACTGGCTCTTTCTCGGCGCAGCAGGCGCCCTTTTTGCCCGTTTTGCAAACAGGTATTTCAGGACGGCCACAATCTATTGGCTGGCCTGGCTTTCCGCCTTTATGGCATGCCTTCCGACATTACAAATCCTTGGTATCCGCTTGCTTTATGATCTTTTTTTTGTCCATGGCAGCTCTGCCGGGTTTTATTCCACTCTGGCCTATACATCTTTAATAATGGCTCCGCATTGTCTTCTAATTGGATTTGTTCTTCCATACAGCCTGTTTGCAATAAGGGCCGAAACCCCCGGTTATTCGGGCGCAAATATTTATATAATGGATAACATAGGGGATATTATCGGCGGAGCTCTGTTTTCTTTTGTGCTTGTTTATCTGCTTACACCATTGCAAGCTGTTTTCGTCGCCAATCTGCCTTTGCTTGCAGCGGTATATTTTCTTTTTCCTTCGGGCCGCAGAAACCATTTTACGATTTTATCCGGTTTAGGCCTGGCATTTGTAATAATTTTGTCGGGTATGTTTCTGGAATCTTTTTCACTTGCTCCTTTGCAGGGAAAACTCGCTTATTATTGTGAATCCCGTTATGGCCGAATTGAAGTCCATCAGGATGGGGAACAATTCACACTGTTTGAAGACGGCGTGCCGAAATTCAGCAGCCGGAATCTGATTGCGGCTGAAGAAACGATCCACTATCCTTTGTCTCAGGTACCTGATCCGCAGCAGATTTTGCTTATTTCGGCCCAAGGCGGCATCATAAAAGAGCTTAACAAATACCACCCTGAAACAATCGATTATGTGGAATTAAACCCCGAAGTTACCAGGGTTCTGTTCAGGTTCGGCATGATAAGAAAAATTCCGGGTCTAAATGTTATCCACCAGGACGGACGGGCATTTGTGAAAAACAGGGATAAAATTTATGATGCTATTATTATCAACCTGCCCGAACCTGAAACATTTCAAATTAACCGGTTTTTTACGG
>JAUVKB010000111.1 GCA_030596405.1 Deltaproteobacteria bacterium | reverse complement strand
CGATTGCCGGAACAACTTTTTTACAGGCGTAATAATTTATGCTCCGGATAAATCCGACTGTTAAAGCAAAAGCTGCAACCGCAATAATAGCAAGAAACGGCGTATACTTAGAAATACCTTTTGCCAGCCTCTTTTTTGCGGCGGTCCTCTTAAGTCTGGTTTGGTATGCTCTCCAGCTTTGTTTTTCAGATATTTTACCGTCCGTTTCAGACCTGCGGAATATCATCTCTATTTTGACTTTCAACCCAACGGTGTGCCGGGTTTAACGTTTTTTTCAGGAACCGCAATTGTGCATCTGTTTTTTTCAACAGCGGCTATTACCATGCCATTGGAGAGGATGCCCATTAATTTGGCCGGCTTTAAATTCGCAACGATAATCACCTGTTTGCCCACAAGGTCGTCAGGCTTGTAACTTCCGGAAATTCCAGCGACAACAGTCCGTTTTCCCCCCAAATCTATTTCGAGTTTAAGGAGTTTTTTTGATCTGGGAATCACCTCTGCACGAACAACAGTAGCAACCCTGAGGTCAATCTTGCTAAATGTCTCAAAAGTGATTTCAGGCTTTATTTCAGGAGCTAAACTCTCGGGGCTGTCGGAATCTTCTGCAAAAACGATCTTATTTATATCGATTCTCGGGAAAAGGGTGATCGCTTTCGGAAGAGTAGTGCCTGGTTTTGTAATTTCCCATGTTTTTAGCAAATCGAGATTGTAAAAAGGTTTTTCCTGATTTATTCCAATCGGGTCTATTCCAAGATGGTTTTGCATTGTTTTCGCCGTGTCCGGCATTATGGGATAGATGAGGCCGGATAAAATCCTTAATCCCTCGAGAAGGTTATAAATTACAACTTCAAGCTGCTTTCTGTTCGCTTTTTTCTTTGCAAGTTCCCAGGGCGCCATGATATCAACATATTTGTTCATCCGGCTGATAAATTCCCATATGGCGATAAGCGACTTGTGAAAAGCAAACGATTCCATCGCCTTTTCAAATGCTTCAATGGTATTTAAGGCATCTGTTTTCAGGCCGAGAGTAAATTCTTCTGCGACATCGGAATCGATTTCAGGAACAACCCCGTTAAAATATTTGTGTGTCATCGCAATAACCCTGGAAAACAGATTTCCAAGATCATTCGCAAGATCGGAGTTGATCCGTTGAATAACCGATTTTTCACTAAAATTCGAATCCAGCCCAAAAACCATATCACGCATCAAAAAAAACCTGAACGCATCCAGCCCGTAAACATTTTTCAGTTGAAGCGGCTCTACAATGTTTCCTGTGCTTTTGGAAATCTTGTTCTGGTCTATATTCCAGTATCCGTGCACATTCAAATGTTTATATGCCGGAATCCCGGCGGCTTTCAGCATAATCGGCCAGTAAATGCCGTGAGGCTTCAAGATATCTTTGGCCACAACATGCTGGGCATGCGGCCAGAAAGTTTTAAACAGATCGCCGTCCGGGTATCCGAGAGCCGAAATATAGTTTATTAATGCGTCAAACCATACGTATGTTACGTAATTTTGGTCAAAAGGGAGTGTAATCCCCCACTTTAAACGTGTTTTCGGCCGCGATATACACAGATCTTCAAGCGGTTCCCGTAAAAAAGCAAGGACTTCATTTTTATATTGCTCAGGACGTATGAAATCCGGATTGGTCCGGATATGATCAATAAGCCAATCCTGGTACCGGCTCATCCTGAAAAAGTAGTTGGACTCCTTGATCACTTCAGGTTCGGTCAAATGATCCGGGCATTTGCCGTCAACCAGTTCACGCTCGGTGTAGAAACGTTCGCATCCAAAACAGTAAAGCCCTTCATACTGGCTGAAATATATATCGCCTGAGTCATAAATTTTTTGCAGTATTTTTTCTACCACGGCAATATGTGAAGCATCTGTTGTGCGGATGAAATAATTGTATTTAATATTAAGCTCCGGCAAAAGGTCTTTAAACATCCCACTGATTTTGTCCACGTAGGCCTTTGGGCTTAGATTCTCTTTTTTTGCCGCGCGTATGATTTTGTCTCCATGTTCGTCCGTTCCGGTTAAAAAAAATGTTTTTCCACCGTGCATGGACCCGCGCATAGAATTAAACCGGCATGCCGCATCGGCAACAAGCGTCGTATATGCATGCCCTAAATGTGGCCTTGCATTTACATAATAGATTGGTGTTGTTATATAAAAAGGGGCAGACATTTTTTCTCCTATTTTTTCTCCGAAATGATTTTATCCAATTCCGTCTCCATCTCGGAGCCGTCATCTAATCGTACCGTTATCCTGCCGCATATTACGTTATGCCGGATTACACACCCTTTTCCGCCTGCTGTTTTTACTGTTTTCCCGATTTTTGGAAACTTTTTTCTAAGCTCCTGATAAGTTTCATGTTCAAAGGTAAGACAGCACATCAGCCGGCCGCACTGACCGGAAATCTTGGTTGGGTTTAAAGACATGCCCTGTTCTTTTGCCAGGCGGATGGAAACAGGATCAAATTTTTCCATAAATGACGAACAGCATATCATGCGCCCGCATCTTCCGATACCGCCACAAATCTTGGCCTGGTTGCGGATACCAACCTGTTTCATTTCTATCCGAACACGAAAACGTTTAACAAGCATCTTTACAAGGTGCCGGAAATCGATACGACCGTCGGAAGTAAAAAAAAAGGTCAATTGGCTTGCATCAAAAGCACTTTCAACGGCAAAAAGGTTCATCTTTAGACCAAGATCGGTAATGCACTTTTGGCAGAAGGCATAGGCATGTTTTTCAGATCCGACATTTTTTTCTTTTTGGATAAAATCTTCTTTACTTGCCAAACGAAATACCTTCTTTAAAGGTTTGTCTGAAACTTTTTTACCAATGCTCACAGATGGAACCGCAACCATCCCAAGACCGAGTCCTTTCTCGGTTTCCACAATCACATGATCGCCTCGTTTTAGAACAAATACTCCGCAGTCAAAGTCATAAACCTTGCCGGCGGGTTTAAACCGTACCCCGATTATTTTTTTCATAATTTAAGAGTTTCCCGATTTTGCAAGCCTAATCACAAGCACTTCCATCGTCAGCCTCAAGTTGGAGTTTGCCCTAATATCCTTTATAGCTGTTTCAATAGCCCTGATTTTTTCAAGGAGTGACGTTGCCGTAGTTTTCTGTGAGGCATGTTGTATCCTGTCGCTCAAATCATTGTTTATAATTTTATCAGGACAATATTTACAAACAATAAGATCTCTCATCCAGGATTTAATCATTTCCAAAGAATCGATAAGAGCATCTTTGTTTCTTGACAATCTGTCAGCAAATGCCAGTATTGAACCGATAGATCGTAAAGATAAAGATTCAACCTCATTTATAAGCCAATTCCGAATATTTTTCCAGTCTGTTTTGTTTTTGGGATCAATCATAAAAAGAGCTTTGGATATACTTCCATTTGCCAAAACCGCGATTATATTCGCATCATCCATATCAAATTCATACTTATCAATAAGATAAGTTTCAAGACTTTTTCTTGAAACCGGGTAAAAACGTATATGTTGACAACGTGACACAATGGTAGGAAGCAGATCGGACGTTTGTGCGGCTGTAAGTATCAGAATCGTTCGATCCGGCGGTTCTTCCAGTACTTTCAGGAGGGCATTGCCCGCTTCAGGATTCATGGCATGAGCATCGGATATAATAACCACACGCATCCTGGCCTCATATGGTTTCATGGCAAGGGTGTGACAAAGAGCTCGAATCTGAGCGATTTTAATAGAATGACCCGATGGTTTTATACGGATTATATCAGGATGATTGCCGGATTGAATTTTTTTACAGGATCGACAGCGTCCGCATGGGCTTGCTGCTGAAAATTTACCATTTGAACAATAAATCGTTTTATCATGTTCAGAATAACATTCCGGCCGGTTATTTGTGCAATTACATGCCATGGCAAACATTAGCGCCGCAGTCCGTTTGCCTACCCCCTCAATGCCGGTAAAAAGAAGCGCGTGAGGAATGGTCCTGTTTTGGAGGAGATTCGTTAATAACCGTACTGAATGTTCTTGACCGATTAAAGATTCAAACCCGGGCATTAATATTATAATCTACCCGTTCCTTTAATTCTTTTCCTGGTTTAAAAAAAGGGAGTTTCTTGGGTTTTATAGTGACCTTTTCCCCTGTTTTTGGGTTCCGACCGATGTAAGTTTCATATTTTTTAATGAAAAAACTGCACAGGCCACGAATTTCGACACGTTTCCCTTTGGCCAAGGCATTTGACATGTTGTCAAAAAAAGTTTGAACAACTTTTGCCGCTTCCGATTTTGAGATGTTTGCTTCGTTTTTTAAGGCCGAAATAAGTTCCAGTTTATTCATATATGCTCCTTACCCCAATAATGGACAACAAAATTAAATTTTACATGTAATATTAATGTGTCACGTTGAGGTCGGGAAATTTAAAAATGCCCCTCCCCTTAGACAAATATATCTAACAATAATATTACAGGAAGTCAAGAAGTTATGGTAATGACTTCAGGGGCAATGTAATAATTATTGACGAAATAGTCTGCTGATGCTATTAATAAGTTATAACAAGTACAACAAATCCATTCCGGACAGGAAACTCTTCAAGTCTTTTTGGCAGTATGTTTCTTCTGCCGATTCAAATTTCCCCGGTTTTTATTGAAAATAAGGGGGTTTGTCCTTATATTAAATTAATGATATAGAGGCACAGCCGAAACTGATAAAAATATAAGGGTGATTATGCTGGAAATCAAGTTTGTTAGAAAACATTTGTCAGAGGTCAAAGATGCGCTTTTAAATCGCGGACAAATGTCCGATCTTGATACTTTCAAGGAGTATGAGGCCAAACGCAGCAAAATGCTTTTTGAAATTGAAGAATTGAGACACCGTCGCAATACGGTTTCAAATCAGATTGCTAAAATGAAACAAAATGGTGAAGATGCGGACAATTTTATTGTTGACATGCGTGATGTTTCAGAAAAGATAAAGCAGCGCGATACGATATTGTCTGAATATGAAGAAGTAATAAATAATATACTTATGGGTCTGCCGAATATCCCTCATCCATCTGTCCCGGTGGGAAGGGACAGTTCTGAAAATGCTGCGGTAAAGCAGATCGGGAAATGCCCCGAATTTAAATTTACGCCCAGGCCGCACTGGGATCTGGGTGAGAGCTTAAAAATTTTTGATTTTAGCAGAGCATCAAAAATTACAGGCGCGCGTTTCCCGCTTTATTTAGGCACAGGCGCAAGACTGGAACGGGCGCTTATTAATTTCATGTTAGATGTTCATACGTTGGAACATGATTATCAAGAAGTGCTCCCACCATTTATTGTGAACCGGCAAAGCATGACCTGTACCGGCCAGCTCCCAAAGTTTGAAGAGGATCTTTTCAAGCTTGAGGGATGGGATTATTTTATGGTTCCAACCGCCGAAGTCCCTGTGACCAATATTCATCAGGGTGAAATCTTAGATGATGAGGCACTGCCGACTTTGTATACAGCGTGTACCCCGTGCTTTCGTTCAGAAGCCGGCTCATATGGGAAGGATACCAGGGGGCTGATCAGGCAGCATCAGTTTAACAAGGTCGAACTGGTTAAATTCGCAACGCCGGAGACATCTTATGACGAACTCGAAAAACTCTTAAACAATGCCGAAGAAATTTTAAAACGCCTTAAACTTCCTTATCAGGTTGTGTGCCTTTGCACAGGCGATTTGGGCTTTTCCGCTGCAAAGACGTATGATATTGAGGTCTGGATGCCTGCTCAAGGGGTTTACAGGGAAATTTCATCGTGCAGCAACTTTGAAAATTTTCAGGCCAGGCGTGCAAACATCAGATTCAGGCGGAAAGGAAAAAGGGGGACGGAACTTGTCCATACATTAAATGGATCCGGCCTTGCCGTGGGGCGCACGGTAGCCGCCATACTTGAAAATTATCAACAGGCCGACGGGACAGTGATTATACCTGATGTTCTTATACCTTATATGGGAGGCATAGAAAAGATAGGGTTATGAAGCCGGAAAATCGTGAGTGTCCAGTCACAACACGCAAACCCCGTGTACCGTTATTATCAGTAGCCCGATAAAAAACCGTGAATTTGTTCCAATGACGGTGGGGTCTGAAAAGCAAAAAAACAAGCAGGATGACAAATCCGACCGCAACCAGAGAATACACACTCCCGGCGATTATTTCGTCCATGTTCCTAAGTATGAGTTAATTAATCATATCTGTTTCCGAAAATAAGTAATCGGATCAACAACCTTAATTCGCCCCTTATCATAGGTCTTCTTATATTTGCCACGATTTGGGTGACTTTGTCCGGTTTAAGACGCTTTGCATAATAGAGAAGATGTTTAGATACATTTTCATCAGAATATTTTGCTTCGATCAATTCTTCCAGCCGTCCTTCCTTTATGATGGCAAAATCGACCTCCCGTCCTTCCTTGTCCCGAATGTAGCGCAGCTCATACCGATACCCGTCCCGATCTTCAAGAAAATGCAGCCGTTTCAAAAGTGATGTGGCGACAAGATTTTCAAAACGAGCGACCTCATCTCCCAAGATGTCGCCATTATCAAAAAAATATACTTTGGGAGGCTTCAATACTGCCCTTGGCAGGTTTTTCGTATAGGGTCGAACACTGAACACAAGATACATTCTTTCCAGAACTTCAAGCCAGGACTTTGCGGTCTTGGGCGAAATCTGCAGGTCCGATGCCATGTTGGATAGGGCAATAAGCCCGCCCACGCGATAACGAAGCATATCCAGAAACAGGCCGAGCAACTGGATGTTGCGTATCGATTCCAGATCCCGCACATCCTCACGCAGAACCCGGTCAAACCGCTCTCGCCGCCACCTGCGGGCATTACGTTCATTTCCATCCAGAAATGGCTCCGGAAATCCGCCGACAGTCATAAGTCTTTTCAACGCATCCGCCGGAGCAATACCGTTCGGAATTTCATCAAGAGTAAAGGGATGCAGACGCCAGTAATGATACCGCCCCATTAAGGAGTCGCCCCAGGGGCAACGCATGTAAATATTATAAAGTT
>JAUVKB010000146.1 GCA_030596405.1 Deltaproteobacteria bacterium | reverse complement strand
TCTGCTGCCGGAGTTGAAATGAGGGTTGTCGATTCCTCAGGCAAGATTCTTATAAAAGGGAAGATGGATGAAGACAGCGAGTTTACATTCAAAAAACCGGGCGGCAAGTATAAGGTTGAATTTGACGCGGGTCCCGGGCATTTGGTGGAAGTAAGCGGCAAGGAGATCGTCGAGTAAGAATTTAATGAAAAATTTAAAGGAGATTATGTAATGAAGAAAATGATTTTTGTTTTAGCGGCATTTACTGTTTTGCTTTTCAGCGCTCCCGCATTTGCGCATTTTCAGATGATTTACAGCCCGGACAGTGTTCCAAAATCGAAAAAACTCAATCTTAAGCTCATCTTTACACATCCATTTGAGGCCGGGCATACTATGGACATAGGAAAGGATGAAAACGGAAAAATCCATCCGCCTGTAGCCTTTGGTGAAATGTACAAGGGAAAGAAAAAAAATCTGCTTGACAAGCTAAAGCCGATTACGTTTACCAGCCTGACCAACAGCGGCAGGGCATATGAGGCTAATGTAAGATTAAAGGGGATGGGAGACCATATCTTCTACTTTGTCCCTGCGCCGTATTATGAAGGTTCAGAGGATGTCTATATCCAGCATTGCACCAAGGTCATATTCAATGTGGCCGGTTTGCCGACAGACTGGGATACGCGGGTAGGCGATCCCCTGCCGGTCGAAATTGTCCCTCTTGACAAACCTTATGCCCTCTGGACCGGAAATGTCTTCAGGGGGGTTGTTACCTGCAAAGGAAAACCTGTTTCCGGCGCTGAAATAGAGGTAGAGTATCTGAATCATGATGTTACAGGTAATGCCTTTGCCAGGGAGGCCAAGGTAGAGGCTCCCCATGATGCTATGATTACCATGACCATAAAAGCCGATGTAAACGGCGTGTTTGCCTTTGGCATTCCAAAAGCCGGCTGGTGGGGATTTGCCGCCCTTGGCGCAGGCGGCGATCTCAAACACAACGGCAAAGAACTCTCCCAGGATGCGGTTATCTGGGTTCAGGCATTGGACATGAAATAGCCGGGCAAAAGGGAATCTGTGGCTGGGAGACCAGGATTCGAACCTGGGTTGACGGAGTCAGAGTCCGTAGTCCTGCCGCTGGACGATCTCCCAGCAAAATTTGCAATTCTCTTTTACAAAAAAGCTTGGGGAGAGTCAATAAAAAAACCTATTGATTCTCCCTTTCCGATATAAACTTGATCGCATTATTCAGCCTTGATACAATCTCCTTTTTGCCGAGCACCCCGATAATTTCAAAAATACCCGGGCTTACTGTTTTCCCCGTTAGCGCTAATCTCACCGGCTGTGCGATTTTACCTAGTTTAAGGACTGTAAGTTCCATAACGGCTTTAAATGCATTTTCAATATCCTTTTCCTCGAAACCGTCGAGTTCATTAAATTGTTTAATGAGCAGATAAAGGGGCTTGATCGAAGAAGATTTAAAGAATTTTTTTACGGCTTTTTCATCATATGATATTGTTTTCTGAAAGTAGAAGGCAGCGCCGTCCGCCATGTCCAGCAATGTTTTACTCCTGGTATTAAGAGTTTTTATTACATTTTCAAGGAAAAGGCCTTCTCCGGCGTCACAACCCCTTTCTTTTAATAACGGGATAAGAGGTTTTGAAAGTTGACTTGGCGGGGCCGCCTTAATATGGTCTGCATTAAGCGCCAGCAGTTTGTCTTTATTGAAAATGCCGGCGGAACGCCCTATGTTTTTAAGGGTGAACTTTTCAATGAGTTCATCTCTTGTAAAAAATTCCTGATCCCCATACGACCACCCGAGCCGGACAAGATAATTCAGTAAAGCGTCAGGCAGATACCCCATATCTCTGTACGCAGTAACCGACATTGCGCCGTGCCTTTTGCTTAAACGTGTCCGGTCATTTCCAAGCACCATGGGAACGTGCCCAAAGGCCGGCAGAGGGCTTTCTAAGGCATTATAGAGCAGTATCTGTTTTGGAGTGTTGTTGAGGTGATCGTCGCCCCTTATCACGGTATTTATATTCATGGTAATATCGTCAATGACAACGGCTATATTATATGTGGGCGTGCCGTTACTCCGGGATATTATAAAATCGTCAAGTTCGGAATTTTGAAAAACGATTTTACCCTTTATCATGTCATCGACTATGGTTGTCCCTGTCACCGGAGCCGCAAAACGGATAACGGCATCCTCGGTTTTACTTAATCCTCTATTGCGGCACGTGCCGTCATATTTTGGTTTTCCTCCGCTCGCAACGGCCTTTTTTCTCATGGCATCGAGTTTTTCCGGAGAACATGTGCAGTAGTAAGCATCTCCTGAATCAATAAGCTTTTGAATATACTCCTGATAAATATGCAAACGTTTGGACTGGAAAAAGGGGCCATCATCCCAGTCGATGCCAAGCCATTTAAGAGCTTCAAAAATTGCATCCACGGATGCCTGGGTGGAACGTTCCGTGTCCGTGTCTTCGATTCGAAGGATAAAGTCACCTTTCATATGCCGCGCATAAAGCCAGTTGAAAATTGCGGTTCGCGCGCCCCCAACATGCAGATAACCGGTGGGGCTTGGTGGAAATCGGGTTATTATTTTTGTCATATTGTTTTTCCTTTATTCGGGTTTTAAAACAAGAAAATAGAGTTTCCCAAAATGCTGCATATGGCCCGCCGCGACTTCAGCATATTTTCCGTTTCCCCAAAACATATCCGCGCGAGCCGGCCCGCGTATTGCACCTCCGGTGTCCTGATTTAAAACAAATCTGTTGCAATCCATCCAGTTAGCAATCCTTCCATCGCCATCAATAACAGGTTTTTTAGTTTCCACAAAAGCCAGCGCCGACATGGGAAACATTTTATTGTCAACAGCCAGAGACCTGCCGGGCGTCAATTTCACTTCAAGATATCCGATGGGACCCTCTTTTTCGATCTTAAAGAATATATAACTGGGGTTGTGATTTAATATTGAATCGACTTCTTCCGGATGATCCGTCAAATATTTCCGGATTTTTTGCATAGAAATTTCGGATCTGGGGATTTTGCCCTCATCGACAAGAAGTTTGCCGATGCTGCGATAGGGTTGGCCGTTTGAGGTATGATAGTGGACATTAATCAACTTGTCATTATCAAGACAGATTTTCCCAGACCCTTGTATTTGCAAAAAAAACAGATCAATCCGGTCATCTACCCATGCAAGCGGCACAGCGCTTTTTTCAAGCATGCCTTCTTTTTCGATTTTTTTGCGGTCATGGTAAGGCACAACGGTTCGACCCGTAAATCTGCCGATTATTCTTTGGCCTTTGAAACCGGAAGAAAACAAGGAAAGATCAATTACGGCAAGATCATCAGGGCATGAGTAAACGGGAAATCTGAATACCGGAGTTTTTTCAAGACTCCCGCTCAAAACCGGTTCATAATATCCTGTAAAAAGGACATCGCCGGATTTGTTCTTGCCTGTGGCTTTGTAAACCAGGCAGTTTGACCTGATAAATTTTTTTAACTCATCCCCGGACGGTTTTGTTTTGATAAACGACAAAAAGCGTTCAAGCGATGTGATCATATGCGAGGCGGCAAAAACTTCTTCCCCGAATCTGAACTTTTTCGAAGACGGCAACCTGTTAAGGTATGAGAGGCTCTGCAAAATACTGATTTCCAGGCCGTCAAAACATCTGTCGTCAAAAAATTCAGGGAATTTGGTTTTTTTTAACTTTACCAGCGCAGGTTTTTTGGCAATGTGCGTCTTTTTCTGGAAAAGGGCACATCCTGTAAAACACAGGCATATTGCTGCCACGGCAAAGACAGACAATAAATATCTATAGGAAAATAGAGCCTTCATCCGGTATTAAAACTTCCCTCGCCTTTTCTTTCAAACTTCCCGCTTTTTCCACCTGATTTTTCAACCAGGCGTATGTCGGAAATAGTCATTTTTCTGTCATAAGATTTGCACATGTCATAGATGGTAAGTGCGGCAACAGATACCGCTGTCAAAGCCTCCATTTCAACTCCGGTTTTATCGACAACATGGGTTTTGGCCTCTATTATGATTGAATCTGTTTTATCATCTATGAAAAAATCGATTTTTATATGGGAAATATTCAAAGGGTGGCACATGGGGATAAGATCAGACGTCTTTTTTGCCGCCATTATACCTGCAATTCGAGCGGCCTCGATTACATTCCCCTTTTCAGCCGTGTTATCGCGGACCTTGTTTAATGTTGCAGGATTCATAAAAACAGAGCCTTTTGCAACGGCTATACGGAAAGTCGGCTCCTTATCCGTCACATCGACCATCCGGATGTCTCCTTTTTTATCGATATGGGTGAATGAAGATGCAGAAGGTTCCATCTTAAAACCCAGGTTCAAAATAGTCGTTGGAATCGATATCCGGAAATTCAAATATAACGGGCGTGCATGTTCCTTTAACGATCACCTTGAGGTAACAATCAAAAGTTTTGCCGGTCATTATTCCGTATTTTTGTAAAAATTTCGGACCCGGGTACCATGAATTAGTCAGCGTTAACAAATATTCTTTTTTACCCAGGTTTTCATGTGCCTTTTTTATTTTTTCTTCAGCGGAAAAAGAATATTTTACCTCATACAACTCGTATGAAGGGCCGGTGTAATTTTCTGGCGGTTTTATTTTACGAATGGACACAATTTTAGCTTTACCTTTATACCGCATGTATTCACATCGGCCGCCAACAACTATTGAAGCCGGTTTTTTTTCTTCCGATTCAGAAACACAAGTCGATTTTGTACACCCAAAAATTAGAAAAATTAGAAAAAAAACGCTTATTTTGACCAGATAAGCCAAGTAAACCGGTTTGCCGGAATGTAGATGTCTTAAGAAAATAAATTGTTTAGTCATTTCGTATGCGTCCATGGGCAATTTAATATATTTAAGTTAAAATCTTAAAACCTAAAGAGGCAAATAATTTTCAGCAGATATAGCCTTGACAAAGCATTAAACATAATATTAATTACATGTTTTGCAATTGATTTCAAGTTAAATACCTTTTATGCCGAAGTGGCGGAATTGGTAGACGCGCTAGGTTCAGGGTCTAGTGGATGTATTTCCGTGGGAGTTCGAGTCTCCCCTTCGGCACCATCTATAAAGAATTAGCCACAACCTCAAAGGGTTGTGGCTTTTCTGTTTTGGCAGGTTGCGGATTATCAAGACGATTTACAGCCCTTATCGCAGTTTTTTGGTTATCATTGCCCATCCCCTCAGCTAAGCCGTTCGCCTCCCTCTCAATTAACAAATTTTCCATTGACTTTCATTGTTTTAGTACCTATAATTGGTACTTAATACAGGGTTCGATATTTGGCATTAGAAAGGAGGTCGCATGCAACAGGCGAAATTTAGTATTAAAGAGGCACAAGCACATTTTATAAATAACTTTAAAGCTTATGGATTTAAGGATAAAAGTTCTCTGGTTCGAACGGCTATTGATCATTTTAAAAATAAATTGGAACTTGAAAACCTAAAAAAAT
>JAUVKB010000039.1 GCA_030596405.1 Deltaproteobacteria bacterium | reverse complement strand
GGCATCTGCCGGTTGAAAAACGTTTGCCATGGCTCCGTTTTTTTCAAAATAGCATAGCCCGGCCCGAGGTTCTGCTCAGCCTTTTGGGCGGCAGGTTTTTATCACGGGTGGAAGATATTGCTGTGCTGAAAAAACTGGATATTCCGGTCTTTCAGCTCATTAAGAACCATCATCAGACATCCAAAGAATGGCTTGCTGATCCTGAGGGAATCAATCCCGTCAGCATGGTATACAGTCTGGCACAACCGGAAACAGCAGGATTGATTGAACCATCGTTAATTGCCTGTACAAAAGCATCTGACAGTAAACAAAACCGGTTCCGTCAATTTGTTCCTGTGGCGGATCGTGTCAAAGCCCTGTGCAGCCGTGTGAAACGCCAGCAGCGGTTACGACAATTGCCGAATGAAGAAAAGAAAATAACAGTTATTTTGCATAATAATCCCTGCAAGGGGGTGGAGGCAACAGTGGGCATGGCAGTTGGGCTTGATGTTTTTGCCAGCCTTGCCAAGGTGATTTTTTCCATGGACCAGGCAGGATATGATATTGGGTCTGCCCGGGAAATTGTCAAAGATAAAGGGGGACAGGGGATTCTCGATCTTGTTTTTGAGCGCAAGGCCATGTCTGAGTTTCGCTGGACTACGGTTGATGAAATCGTAAAAAAGGGGGGAGCCCTTTATTTCATGGGAAAACAGGAATATGAGGATTATTTTTTATCATTGCCTGACCGGGTTAGAAAACGGCTCAAAGATGACTGGGGCATTTTTCCGGGTCAGGGCATGGTATATGAAAAAGCCGGCGAGCAGTTTTTGGTTATCACGGGCATTGAATTCGGAAATATCAAAATTATGCTTCAACCCAAACGGGGATGCTACGGGGCAAAGTGCAACGGCGAGGTCTGCCGCATCCTGCATGAGCCTGAACTTTCTCCTCCACACCACTGGCTGGCAACCTACAAATATATCAGGGACACCTCGGACGCTGTTATCCATTTCGGCACTGAGGGAGCTCTGGAGTTTTTGCCTGGCAAAAAGGCCGCCCTTTCCTGCGAGTGTTTTCCGGAGATATCCATTGGCGATCTGCCTAATTTTTATCCCTATATCATGGATGTTCCGGGAGAGGGGCTGATAGCCAAACGCAGGGGCAGAGCCGTAATTATCGATCATTTAACACCGGTATATTCTCCTGCAGAACTGGACAAGGAAGTTCTTCAATTGCAAACGCTTTTAGAAGAATATCTAAAGGCTTTTGATCTTCATGAAACAGGACGATTATCACAAATTACAGCCAAAATGAAGCCTTTGATGGAAAAGCTGGAGTTTATATCCAAAGATATACCAAAAGGCGAATTAATTGAAGATTTTCACGCCCATGCCCAACAGATTGCCCGTCAAATTGAATTAAGCCGGCGTTCTTTGTCCAGGGAAGGGATGCATGTTTTCGGAGTTTCCCCTGATACCAAAGAAACAGCCAGGATGATTGCATCTATATGGTGGAACAAAAAAACAGATCTGCCGGATCCCGAAAAAATAGTGGGGGACTCTTTTGATGATGCCGTAAATATAGTCAGCTTTATATTGGCAGATAATTTTGACAATCAGCAAGAAGCCGCCACTCTGTCCGGCAAAGACAGGGATTTTTTGAAAACCTGGTGCCTGGAGACAGCCTCAAATATCAAAAAAAGCAGACTGGAAATCAACCAGCTTCTTCATGCCATGGATGGCGGGTATATTGAGCCCGGCCTTGGAGGTTCTTTGACCCTTGGCAAGATGGAGACTTTGCCCACAGGCCGTAATTTTTTTGCCCAGGATGTTACGGGACTCCCCACAAAGGAAGCCTGGGATATCGGGAAAATTTTGGCGGATAAGCTGATTAATAAATTTTTACAGGAAGAAAAGCGGTTTCCGGAAAGGGTTGGGATCAGCCTTTGGAGTACCGATGCTTTTAAATCGGACGGCGAGGTTTTTTCACAGATTCTTTGCCTTTTGGGGGTTGAGCCGATCCGTGATCAGCGGGGACGAATCAATGGTATTAAGGCCATTGCCTTGCCGGAACTTATTATAAAAACATCTGACGGCAAAAAAATTCCCCGCCCCAGAGTGGATATAACCGTACAGACCAGTGGTATCCTTAGAGACATGGTTCCACATTTTTGCCAATGGATTGATGAGGCTGTAATCATGGTCAGCCGTCTGGATGAGCCTGAAGAGAAAAATTTTATACTTAAGCACACCAGGGAACAGATGGCCAAATTACAAGAGGAGCTTGATAAAAAACTGACTGAATCGGCTCTTTTCAGAATGGCATCCTTTCGTGTTTTTTCTTCACCTCCCGGCACTTACGGTTTAGGCGTCGGCCTGGCTCTGGACGCATCTGCCTGGAATGATGATAAAGACCTGGCCGAGGCCTATGTTAATTGGGGCGGTCATGCCTACGGCGGCCCCGAAAAACAAGGAGAACAGGCTGTTAATGGTAAAAAGGCTCATCAAATTCTTGCCGGGCAACTGGCGCAACTCGATATATCTTATATGAAACAGAGTTCACCTGAATATGATCTGCTGGATTGCGGTGGCTATGCCGTGTTCCATGGAGGCATGGCTGCTGCGGCCAGGGGCATAAGCGGCAAACAACCGAAAATTTACTGGGGCGACAGTAACCGTGTCGATGATCTGGATGTCAGGGATATCAAGGATGATATTGAGCGTGCAGCCCATACCGGACTTTTAAGCAAAGGCTGGATCGAGAAAATGAAGATGCACGGTTTTCAAGGTGCACAAACGGTCTCCAACAAGGTAAATAACCTGTTTAAATGGAGTGCCACCAGCCGGCAGGTGGGCAAAATACTTTTTGATAAGGTGGCAAAAACCTATATTTTAAACAGCGAAAACCTGAAATGGCTGCAAGAGACAAACCCTTATGCCTTAGAAGAGATTACCCGCAGGATGCTGGAGGCGGAATCCCGCGGACTATGGAAAGCAGATCCCGATCTGTTAAACGAGGTGCGCGATGCAGCTCTTTTGGTGGAGGGTGATATGGAGGAAACCATGGGCGAAGTTACAGACGAATTTCAGGGTAATAAGGTGGAAGTTTTGAGCGCCGATAAGGTTGAAAAGTGGAATTATAAATGGCGGTTATAAATTTTAAAATTATTACCGGTGTATTTTTTTTAATTTTTTCGACCTTTGCGTATGTTTGTCCGGCCTTTGCAGCCGATAATTTTTACTAGTGGTATCAGGATAATATCAGCAAATATGTACATCCGTATTTTGATGATTTCAGTGACTGGCGGGAAATGCGGAAGGCAAAAAAAGCGCAAAGAGGTAATCTGGGGCAGACAAAACAGCTCTACTTGCTCCATGGAAAATTTCCATACTGGAAAAAAGGAGGTGAAAGCCGGAAGATATCAAAAACAGTATTAATAAATAAGAAGAGGATGCCGGCGCTGTTAAGGCTTAATAGGGAATCCCGTGAAAAACGGGAGCGGTTCCGCCGCTGTAACCCTTGCCCTTTGTTGTTAACCATTATTGTTAAATGCAATGGGCTTCTTTTGGTAATTTTGTGCCACTGTTTCGAGGCAATCGAAACGGGAAGGCTGCCAAAAGGAAGGGGAAGCCAGAAGACCTGCCGGCACCTATAGAATTTTACCTAAATAATTTCACTGTGTTATCGGTCAAAACCTTTGGCTTACAGATTACCAGTAGCCTTTCGTAAGGTTTTTCCCTCTATCCTTAGTAAAATTAATTATCTAAAAATCTATACAAGAATCGTTAATAGTCGGCGAGAAACCGATTGCGATTTATCAAAACCGATAGACCGTTTCAGTTTCATTCAAGATATTGACGGCAATTATGGCCTGCCTCTTCCAGTTGACAGGAGATCAATTGCCTGTGATCTCAGCGCAGTTATCTCTATGAATCTAAAAAAGCAAAATCATAGAAAAGGAAAAACATGAAATTGAAACTGAAATTGATAATGACATTTGTAGTTATCTGTCTTATGGCTGCTTTTCAGCCGGCTGTAGCGGAAGAAGAGAAAAAGGAAAAACAAGAAATTCATAAAATGGATGAAGTTGTTGTTACCGCAACACAAACGGAAAATACCATATTAGAAACCTCTTCTAATATATCGGTCATTAATGCGGCTGATCTGGAGGCAATGGACGCAAAAAATATTGCCGAGGCAATTAAAAAAATACCCGGTGTTTATTATACTAACGCTTCCGGCCTGGAGCCGAAAATTTCCCTGCGCGGCACCCATATCGGGATGAGCGGCGGCGCACTGGTTCTGCTCAACGGTGTGCCTATGACCATGGGTGAATTCGGCTATACGGATTTTGAATCTATTCCTGTGGAAAATATTGAACGGGTTGAAGTCATAAAAGGCCCCATGTCTGCATTATACGGAGGAGATTCAGCCCGCGGAGTTATCAATATTATTACCAAAAGGAGTGGAGAAACAATTAACGGAAAGATTAGCGCAATCGGCGGTTCTTATAATGATCAGCGATATTCCGCTCTCATTTATGGAACCAAAGATAAATTCGATTATAACCTGAATTTTAAAAAACGGGAACAGGATGGATACAGGGATGATACTTCGCTGGACAACTATTATTGCAACGGCGAAATCGGGTACTGGCTGTCGGAAGCAACCCGCATCGGAGCCTATCTAAACGTGGCGGATAAGGAACGAATACTGGCTAAAAAGCTGACACAAGAGCAAAGAGATGAAGATCCCAAACAAGCCCCTGATTACAGCGAGACCGAAAATACGGATATTATTGTTGGTTTGAATTTTGAAACAAAAAAAGAAGTGTTCGATTTTAAGACCACTCTATATTATAAAAACAGGAATAAAGAGTATGAAAATTATTTAAATGCAACATCCACACCTTATAAAAAGGATTCAGACGAAGATGTGTATGGTATTCGAAGCATTCTTACCTGTAAACAGCCTCTGTTTAATAAAAAGAATCGCCTGTCATTCGGCTTTGACTGTGATTTTGACAAAATTGATTTAAAAACCGTAAAGGCTGCTTCAAAAACCCAGGGCGCTCCTTATACTGTTCCCGATCCCAAAAAGACGGGCGATTTTAGCCGCATGGAACTTGGCATTTTCCTTCAGGAAGAATTTTCTCTTCTCGACAACCTGACCTTGACCGCTGGTTTGCGGTACGATTATTTTGAATTCGATAATGACACGGAATACGATTTTAGTCAGGACGGCAAATATGATTATGATACAAAACCCGATTATGACAAATGGAACCCCAGGGTAAGCCTTAACTACCGGCCCCTGAATAATTTGAGCGTTTACGGCAGTTACTGTAGATCCTACCGTGCTCCCAATATTTATGATTATTATGCCAGTGGTTCGTATTCTTCCAAGAATGCTTATACGCTGGAGCCTGAGACCTTTACTCAGTATGAAGCCGGTTTTCGCTATGCCTTTACACAATGGCTTAACATTGACACTTCGGTTTTCCGGATTGAAATCGAAGATATGCTCGATTCTGCCTATGATGAAGACGGAAAATACATGGGGAAACAGAATATTAGTGAGGTTGCAATCAAGGGGTTTGAGCTTGCACTTTCGGGTACGCCGGCTGATTGGTTTTCGTACAACATTGCCTATACCTATACGGATGCCAGGTATGCTGATGATATTCTAGCCAAGCCGGACAAAACAAGCACGGTCAATATCGATGACAATCGTCTTACCAAGATTCCTTATAACAGGCTAAACATTGATCTTAATACTCGATTATACCAATGGAAGGACTATAAACTATTATGGTATCTGAATTTGATAGCCCAGAGCAAATATCAAATGGATAAAACAAATACAGATTGTTATCCTGGTTATGCATTAGTTAATACAAAGCTGCGCATAGAGCATAAATCTTATGAGGCATTTGTGGCTGTGGACAATGTTTTGGACAAGGATTATGATGGGTATGCCTACCGGAGCTACAGCATCAATTATTATTATCCGGCTGCCGGAACAACTGTGTCGGCCGGCATGGCATATAAATTTTAATAATAAGGGAGTTTACTGACAACATTCTACCCAAATAAGTTTATAACACCTTGTAATAATTTAGCAATATTTTGAAATTAGGTAGTTTATTTTCGGTAAAGTCCCTAAGTACCCGAACATAAGTTTTCCGGCATTTCAAAGTCAAAAATTAATATGGATAAATCTATGAGGCTGGACAAATCATTAGTCTGCCCCAATGATTTGTCCTTAAGACAGAAGGAGATAAAGAATTGAATCATCCAGACTAACTTAATAGCCTGCCGGTTGTTGGTATGCAGGAAGCTAATGAAAATATATCAGGATTATGAATATGCTAATCGGAAAGTTTTATAGCGGAATTGAAGTTCATCGCAGCGAAAAGATTATTGTGGTCAAGTTTCTTACGCCGCATCGTGTAATTTCCACCTGCCGGGCGGGCGGCGGTCTGCGGGATGATTTTGACCTGATTTTTAATCATCAGTCCTGCGAGCCCACCGGACACACGCGCAAAACCCATGCTCAGGCAGTTCACGAGCCGGCCGCATATATGCGAACAATCTGTCTGCAAAACAGTCTTTCTGAAAACTGCGCATCCCTTGGCACAGCCGCTAATATGAATTGCGCGGCTATTAAATCGGAAACATTTCGTGACCTTGAAGTGGTAACGGTTTGCACGGGCGGAGTGGAAACCAATGCCGGACGAGCCGGCGATCCCGCGTCTTTATACGAAATAAATGGTAAATTTAAGTCAGCAGATATAGAGGCAAAAGAGCCATGCGGTACAATTAATATTATTCTTTGTATCAACAGGGAATTAACTCAAGGCGCTATGGTCAGATCTGTTATGATGGCCACTGAGGCTAAAACCGCGGCGCTTCAGGACCTTAATGTTAATTCCTGTTATTCGGACGGTCTTGCCACAGGTACCGGCACAGACCAGATAGCGGTGGCCTCCCGTCTGACCGGAGAAACACCACTTACCGGAGCCGGCAAACATACAAAGCTAGGTGAATTGATCGGCAGAACTGTAAAAAAAGCGGTGGCCGGTACTTTGGAACTTCAAAATGGAATGACTCCTCTAAGCCGTAGATCCGTACTGGTACACATTGAAAGGTTCGGCGCGGATCAAAAGGCCATACAAGAAGGGATGGCAATATTTCTTTCCAAAGATCAGACTGTGCTTTTAAATAATAATTTCGATTGCATTAATTCTGATCCCATAACGGTAGCGGCTGCGGCAGCTCTGGTGCATATGCGGGATAAGTTTATTCAGCGGATACTGCCGGAAACCTGCCTTGCGGAAATATTTACCACTTACGGCGCACATCTGGCAGCAGCGGTATCCGGAAAATACGACCGGTTTATCTTATATAAAAGCAGATTGCCTGGTGAAAAAATAAGGCTTGAAAAGTCGGCTTTTTTAGAGTTTATTTATTGTTGCATGGCTATGGGGTATGAAGAAAAATGGGAAACAAAATTTATCTGATCGCCTGTAATGGTTTTGGATTAACATTGCTAAATTTTAATCATGTAATTATCTAACGCTGGCTATGCCCACAACCAAAGAGATTAAACAAAAAGGAGAACAGCCCGTGAAAAAGGAAAATGAGATAAAAAAATATCTTGAGCTGATGGAAAACCAGTTGAAGGACGTTGCAAAGGTTTTATCGATTTTTAAATCAGGAGGAAAATAAATTGAAGAGTTTTATGCTATCCATTATCTGCGTTGCAGGTTTCCTCTGTTTTTTGGGAAACATGCCGGCAATGGGAGAAGATTTTCCGGCGCGTGTTAAAAAACCGGTAGACGATTCAATTTTGATCCGCCAAAAAACCCAGAAAGCCGAGGACAAATGGGCTCAGGAACAGGCAGCACTCAAAGCCGAATATGAAAAGCTGGAAGCGGAAACAGAGCGCCTGACTGCTGATAACCAGGAGTTAGGAAAAGCCGTTAAGACTTGCCGGACATCGATCGATCTTCTTGAACGTCAGATTATGGAAACAGAGCGCATAACCAAAGAGCTTGTTCCATTCCTCGAACAAACCTATGACCGGCTCGCGTATTTTGTTAAAAACGATGTTCCTTTTCTCAAGGATGAACGAAGTCTCCGCATTGCCGCTCTGCGCCGGGTGCTGGATGACTCCCGTGTGTCTGTCAGTGAAAAATTCAGGAAAGTAATGGAGGCGCTGTCGGTTGAAGCGGAATACGGCAACACTGTGGAGGTTTACGAGCAAAGGATTACGATTGGTCACAAAAATATCCAGGCCAATATTTTCAGACTTGGAAGAATCTCCTTGTTTTTTCAGTCTCTGGACCAGAAAACAACCGGGTATTTTGATCCGGCTGTTTTGGTATGGAAAGAACTCCCGTCGCGTTATAATCATGACATAAATGGAGCCATGGAAATGGGTGCAAAAAGGCGGTCTGTGGACCTGCTGGTTCTTCCTATAGGAAAGGTAGTTGTGAAATGAAAAAAAGAGTGATCAAAATTTTTGGCGCTGTCGGAATTTGCCTGATTCTGGCTGGACCTGTTTATGCTCAGGACATGCGGGCATTGCAGATAGAGGCCGTGAAAAAAAAAGCGGCTTTTCTTGACAAGGCAAACCAGGAAAAAGAACGTGCTGTAAAAGAGGCAGGCGCGAGCGGGCAAAGCATATCGGTTAACAGAAAGGCATTAAAAACAGCGATTAAAAGATTGAAACAAAAAAAAGAAAATCTCAAAGAACAAAAGCGGAAACTGGAAGCGAGCCTGAAAATGCTTAGTGCCAGGGAAAAAGAGCTGCTTGTGAAGGTGGAAGAGATTGAAGGGGCAGTAATGGAACTTGTGGGTTTTATCCGTATCAATGCCAGAGATCTTGATGGCTTGCTGCGTCAGAGTCTGCAAAGCGCTTTTGTGCCGAACCGTGAGAATCTCCTGGAACCGATTATGAGCAAAGCGGACTTTCCGGGAATGGACGATATCCGCGCAATGGTCGATCTTTTTTTCGATGAGATAATCCGTTCAGGGGAAGTTCGAATCGTAAAGGGTCGCTTTGTGAATCGTTCAGGCGAAGAAATTTCAGGTGATATCCTGGCGCTGGGGAATTTTTCAGCTGCCTACAGAATTCCCGGAGAAACAGGATTTTTACTTTATTCTGATAAAAGCCAGCGTTTGTTCGCACTGTCAAAACTGGCTTCCCGCCGCCTGGCAAAAAAGATAAAAAATTACATGGATGGAGAATCCGAAGATGTTCCGATCGATATTTCAAGCGGCGCGGCATTGCGGCAGTTGACTCATCGCCTGAGCCTTGCAGAACAGATTCCAAAAGGTGGGCCGATTATCTGGCCGATTATCGGTGTTGCGGCGCTTGCACTTTTAATCATTCTGGAGCGGATTATTTACCTGATCCGCAAGAATATCAATATTGACCGTTTTCTCGGTGCCTTGCGCGGGTATGCATCACATCAGCAGTGGGACAAATGCGCTGCCCTGTGCAAAGAAAACCGTAAAAAACCGATCCCGAAAGTATTTCTCGCAGGGATCAATAACCGCAGCATGAGCCGTGAAGACCTTGAAAGCGTCTTGCAGGAGGCGATATTAAATGAGATTCCAAAGCTGGAACGTTTTTTGTCGACCCTCGGCATGCTGGCTGCTATTGCCCCGCTTTTGGGGCTCTTAGGAACCGTCACAGGCATGATCAACACCTTTCATGTGATTACCTATTACGGCACAGGGGATCCGAGAATGATGTCGGGAGGAATTTCCGAGGCCCTGGTAACCACCATGCTCGGTCTCACGGTAGCTATCCCCATTATGCTGTGCCACACCCTCTTGTCCGGAAAGGTGGAAAACATTATTGCCCAGATGGAAGAAAATGCCGTTGCCTTTGTCAATACCATATTTAAAATGAGGGAACAAAAGTGACACGGATTTTCCTTGATCATATCTGCCGCATCGAAAATTATTTTGCAGCCGGGGGGATGGTCATGTTTCCCCTGATGATTGTGTCGGTACTGATGTGGGCATTAATTATCAACAGGCTTTTTTTTTTCAGGCGGTTATATCGGAAGGATATGAGTCGTAAAAAAGCATCCGAATATGTAAAGGCCGGCGAGTTTCCGGATGCCGGAAAATACAGTGGCGCCATTGTTCTGCTGGTAACCGGATTTTTGCAGCGCCGCAGCGGCCGGACCGAGGTCGACCGGTTTATTATGGATGAAACGGTTATTGTCATGATTTCTTCTTTAGACCGCTACCTGATGCTGATCGGCGTTCTTGCGGCGGTGGCACCCCTGCTTGGTCTGCTGGGGACGGTGACAGGCATGATTGCAACATTTGACATTATTTCCATTTTCGGTACCGGGAACGCCAAGGCCATGGCGGGCGGTATTTCAGAAGCGCTGATTACCACCCAGACCGGGCTGCTGGTGGCGATTCCAGGCCTTTATATGAGTAATTTTCTTAACAGCCGGGCGGAAAGCCTTAAGCAGCGCATTTCCTCGGTTGGAATCTATTTAAGACAGCATGTATAATCAAATAAAAAAATATTTTTAAGGACCAATTTTAAGGATTAGGCTTATGCTAAATATTACGGCAGCCAGAAAGGCAGGCAAAAAAGGGATCGAGCTGAATATAGCGCCATTGATCGATATGGTATTTATTCTCCTTATTTTTTTTCTGGTAACCACCAGTTTTGTCAAGGAGACCGGAGTCGACATCAACCGTCCGGTCGCGGCCACGGCGGTTAGTAAGGAAAAAGTGAATATTCTTATCGGAATCACCAAAGATGACCGGATATTTATGGACAAGCGCGAGATCGATATCCGCGCGGTCAGGGCCAATGTGGAACGGGCCCTGGCTGAGAATCCCGAAGGCGCTGTGATTATCGTTGCCGACAGGGAAAGCCGGACAGGGATTGCTATCAATGTGATGGATGGATGCAGGCTGGCCGGTTCCAAAAACGTTTCTTTAGCGGCCAGTCTGCCGTCCGGCGCAAGATAGAAAGGCGATTGAAACAGTGATGAAACCTGAACAGGAAGATTGCAGCGGCACATCGCAACGGACGCGAAGCGCTGTTTTGTGGACGACCGCAACAGTATTTTCCCTGGTATTTAATATAATTCTGTTTGACCTCATGCCCTGCCTGGTTAACCGCAATCTTGGCAAGCCAAAATATTCACAATATATTGAAACGGTTAATATTGTCAGGATTAAGCGGCCGGAGCCGCCTGCGCGCAAAAAAGAAAAAAAACCGGAGGTCAAGCCGAAAGAACAGATGAAGAAGTTGATACAGAAAAAAGCGGTTTATCAAAACCGGATGAAACGGCTTGTTGACCTTCCTTTTGAGATTAACCCAAAACTTACGCGGATTGCCGGCGCCTTGAAAATCCCGCCAATGGAAATGGCTCGTCTGGATTCACCGGGGCTGAAATCTTACGGGGTCGGTGAAATAGATCAGCCCCTGACCGCTCTTGCCCAGGTTCCGCCCATCTATCCGATGCGGGCAAAACGCATGGGGATTGAAGGGTGGGTCAAGGTAAGGTTTATCGTAAATGAGGATGGCAGGGTCAGTGATGTCAAAATTCACGAAAGCAGCCCGGAAAAGATTTTTGACAATGCCGTGGTTCACTGTGTTTTATCCTGGAGGTTTACGCCAGGGACAGTAGAAAATGTTCCGGTCAAAACATGGGTGGAGACAACGATCCGTTTTGATCTCCAATAGAAAATATATGATTCTTTTTGTCTTAAAATATTTATTCCGTTTGCACGCCGTTATACTCATAATCGGGGGCTTGCTGGTTCCGGTTATTTCTCATGGGGGGGAACCCGACGACATCCCCATGCCGGCACGACTGGTTATTTATAAGGCCCAGCAACTTATGGAAAAGAACGAATTTGCAAAAGCGATCGGGACGCTTGAAAAATTTCAGGAAAAATGCAAAAACCTGAAACCCGGCAAGCATGATTCAAAGGGATGCCGACATTACCTGGTTGAATTCAACCTGGGCAACTGTTGTTTGATGATCAAAGATTTTTCCGCTGCAAAGGCCCATTATCTGTCGACTCTAAGCATTAACCCCGGTTTTCATTCAGGCTGGATGAACCTGGCCAAATGCTGTTACGACATGAATGAGTATGCAAAAGCCGGGCATGCTTTTTTAAAGGGTTATGAGACGGCTGAACCGGAAAAGAATCCCGAAATGCTTTACTACGGAGCCGTTTGTTTTATGAGCGCCGGTGATAACCAAAAGGCCCTGGGCGTATTTAAGAGGCTTTTAAAACTGCATCCTGCAAATGTGAAGCTTGACTGGAAAGAAGCGCTTGCCCAGATATATCTTGCCTGCGATCAGCCCCGCAACGCACTGCCGGTTATCGAAGAACTGTCTGAAAAAACAGAAGGAAAAAAACGGAAACAGTGGCAGGAAATCAGGCTTCATCTATACCTTTCACTGGATATGAACAAAAAGGCATTTGAATATGTAAACCGGTTAATCCAGGAGTATCCGCTTGATCCAAAATGGTGGAAAGGGCTCGCACATGTCTATTTAAGGGATAACCGCTACAAGGGCGCTCTGGCGGCCCTTACTGTAAAGAGTTTTCTTGAACCACTTACGACTCGGGAAAAGAGGATTGTCGCAGACCTGAACATGGCCATAGATGTTCCAATTCAGGCGGTGCGCTTTTACGAGAAAATCGCGAAAGATAAATTCGAACCGGATTTGGCATACCGGATCGCGCAGGGCTACATCCGCCTTCACCGGCCCGAAGATGCTCTTGAGTGCGTTGAAAAAGGACTCTTAAAAGAGAAGAATGACCAGCGGCTTATACTGATAAAGGGAAGCCTTCTCTACGAACTGGAAAAGTATCGGGAAGCAGCGGCCGCATTTGAAGCAGCTGCTTCTTGCGGTGAGAGAAAAAAACAGGGCAGGGCCTGGCTTATGGCGGGATATGCCGCGTGGAATGCAGGGGATGTGAAAAAATCACGCCTCGCGTTTAAAAAAGCCGTAAAATATCCGAAACAGAAAAAAGCAGCTCAAAAGGCATTGAGTCAACTGGATTTGAATAACTGACAAAGAATGATCTGTTGATTTACCCTCTAAAGAACCTCGAAGTTATCTAGTGCCCATCCATAAATGGCCTTTTTGCCCAATATCTGCGTTATGCGAAAAAAATAATCCTCGAAATACTCAATGTATTCCTGCGGTTATTTTTTTCGCATGCCTTGATCTTGAACAAAAATTCTC
>JAUVKB010000049.1 GCA_030596405.1 Deltaproteobacteria bacterium | reverse complement strand
TGAAGACACTAATATAATTGATGATCTTGGAGGCGATTCCATCCTGTTTTTAGAGATGATAGAAGAGCTTAAGGAAAAGTACGGGATCGGACTTGAGGTGCGCACCATCGGCCAATATATGCTCAAGAATCCTGTTTACACGGTGGGAGAAACACTAAACGCCGTGTATGAAATTATTGAAAAAGGAGAAGATCTGATTGACGAAATCGGAGAAGGAGACGATTTAATTGAGCAGTAGTATAAGCCGCACATGCAAGTATAAGCCTGTAGCGGTAACAGGTATAGGCATGATTTGTCCGCTGGGAATTTCAACCGATGAGTGCTGGGAAAAAATGCTGGAGGGAAAATCGGGCATACGCACAATAACCAAGTTTGACGCAAGCGAATGCGCCACACGGATCGGAGGCCAGCTCCCGGATGAATATTTTGCGCTGGAAAAAAAGACCACCTCAAAAAGGATGTTCAAGCAGACTGTCCGATCGACAAGGATAACCCGGTTGTGCGCCAGAGAAGCGCTTGCAGACAGCGCAATGGATTTGGATTCGGTTGATCATAACAGGGCCGCAGTGATTATCGGGACGTCCGGTTCCAGTGTGCGAAGCCCGGACGACCTTGGAGGGAAAGGCTCTGAACGATTTAAAATTATTCGTGAAATGACGAATGCAATCCCTGCGTGGGTCAGCCTGGACCATGGTTTTAAAGGAACCAGTTATACAGTCTCCGCAGCGTGTTCTTCGGGTTCTTACGCTATAGCGCAGGCCTGCGATATGATCCGATGGGGGACGGCCGATTTTGCCGTAGCCGGCGGTGTTGACACACTTTTAACCAAAAATACCACTGTCCGGGTAAATTTCATGAAGGTGCTTTCAGAAAGAAACGACGAGCCTGAAAAGGCTATGAGGCCTTTTGATAAAACCCGGGAAGGGTGGGTGGTCTCCGATGGGGGATGTGTTGTTGTGCTTGAATCCTATGATCATGCGATCAAGCGGAATGCAAAAGTTTATGCATGGGTTGCGGGTCATGGCGCCTTATCGGAATCTTACAGTCTGTATGCCCCGGCTCCTTATGGCGAGGGGATGGAACAAACCATGGAAATCGCCATAGAAGATGCGCGGATTCCAAAAGATACTATCGGCTATGTCAATGCAAACGGCACTTCAACGCTTGTCAACGATTTATGTGAAACATCGGCAATAAAAAAGGTTTTCGGCAGGCACGCATATGATCTACTGGTCAGTTCGCAAAAATCGATGATAGGTCACAGTTTCGGAGGCGCGGGCGCTATTGAGTTTGCCGTTACGGCGCTGGGTCTGAAAAACCAGAAAATTACTCCCACCATAAATTATGAGTTTCCTGACCCGGACTGTGATCTGAATTATGTTCCGAATTCGATGGTTGAGACAGTCAATCTTGAAGCTGCAATCAGCAATTCATTCGGGTTTGGGGGGCATAATTGCGTTTTAGTTCTTACAAGATCTCCCCTTGGAAAATGAACACGATCGCCATAGTTTTTTTATAGATCGTGTCCGGCGGTCATTATAATATTCTAAAAATACGGAGCAATTATATAAATGACTTGTGTGGCACAGGAAATTCAACCACAACCAGTGGCATTATTGATCCCCGGCATAGGCATTGCTTATTCAAAAGCGCTTGAACAGATAAAATACGACCATCTTTTTCAAACAAGATGCAAAAAAGCCGGTATTGGAGACTTCGGAAACGCCAATATGGGCACTTTAAGCGATTATGAGCATTTTTTGCGCGATACTCTGGAAAACCAAAAGATTTCTTACATTGTTAACTGCTCCATGTGCGACATATACAGGGAAAGGGGCATTAATACAAAATTTGTTGTCGGATACAGCATGGGGATTTATGCGGCCCTCTATTCAGGCGGTTACTATTCTTTTGAAACCGGCCTGCATATCGTTGAAAAAGCTTTTCATCTGGTAAAAGATTTCTGCTCCTCAAAACCAAAAAAATATGGAATGGGGCTGATATTGGGATTAAAAGCCGATGAGATCGATGAACTGCTTTTTAAAAGGATCGGAGAAGGGGTCGATATCGCGGTTTACAACGGCAAACGTAATTTTGTGATTTCCGGCGAAAAAGAAAAGCTCGATTTTTGTCTGGAAAAAGCTTTGCAGGCCGGCGCCTTCGTAGCCAGGCCGATTTTAACGGAGCACCCATATCATAATGGTTTTTTGAAAGGGATTTCCCATGATTTTTCCGTGTTTTTAAAAGCCATTAATTATACAACCCCTTTTTGCGGCGTGGTATCGCTGGTTGACGGCGATATTATTTCCGAAAAGGGAGTAGCGGATGCAATAGTAAAAGCCATTCATACCCCCCTGCATTTTGACAGGGTCATTGACATGCTGTTCAATCGTCACAATATTGTTTCCTGCCATGAGACAGGACCCTTTCAGTCGATGAAAAAACTTGTGAGATACATAAACAAAAAAATAAAAGTGCACCCTTTTGAAAGGTAATATGTTTATGAATATAGGTGTTGTCGGTTACGGCAAGATGGGATCGGCTATATTTAAGTTGCTTTCCGGCGGCTTGGATTGTGTTACCGTTCTGGACATTAATGAAAAGGAAGCAAAGAAGCATGAAAAAATATTTTTCAAAAGGCTGGAACGTTCTTTTAAAAGAAAAACCATTACTAAAGAAGCGTTTTTAGAAAAGAAAAGATCGATAAAATTTACTCATCGAGTTGAAGATCTGGCGCCCGCTGATTTTATTATAGAAGCAATATTTGAAAATTATGAAGAAAAAGCAGCTATCTTCCGTAAACTGGAATCTGTAATCAGCCCAAAAGCGGTGATTGCGACGAATACTTCTTCAATTTCCATAGAAAAACTGGCAAAAGATCTAAAGCACAAAGACCGGTTTTGCGGACTCCATTTTTTTCATCCTGTTTTGTTTATAGAACTGGTGGAAATAATAAGGCTGGCCGATACACCGGATGAGCTGATAGATTTTTTGAAAAATTTTTGCCTGCGCATCGGCAAACATGCAATCGTCGTTCTTGACGCGCCCGGTTCCGTAATAAACGCTATCCTTGCATATTACTATGTGGAAGCATTGTATATTATGGAAGAAGGGCTTGCTCTTCCTTCAAAAGTGGATGGACTTGCAAAGAGATTTTTTTATGTCGGCCCCTGTGAATCGATGGATGTTATCGGAATCGATTTTTTTATCGGGGCGCTGGAAAGGGCTGCCATGCCCGGGAGCCTTTGTCCGATTCGTTGGGCCTATTCTTCCTGTGAGGAGATTTCAGTTGAAGATACCGGTGGAAGGGAGGGTTTTTTTGTTCCTGATCTATTCGGCAGGCTCATTGAAGAAAAGCGGTTTGGGAAGAAAGTTTCAAAAGGGATTTACATCTATCAAAAAGATAAACCTGTAGATGATTTGCCTGAATTTTATATCAATCCGGACAGATATCAGCTTTATGATAAAAAGCCGTATGATAAAAAGATTGACGTTGAAGAGTTTATATCCATGCGGCTTTTTTACTCTGTTCTCAACGGGTCATTATACAGTTTAAAAAAGAAGATGTCGTCTGCTGAGGAAATCAATCTTGGAGTGAAAGAAATTTTGCAGCTTAAGCAGGGCCCGTTTGAAATGATGAGGGCTGTCGGCATGGATAAATTAAAGGAAAACTTTGATTTTCTTGCCCGGTCTGCGGGCAAAAGGTTCATGCAGAGCGATTTTGATTTTTTTTAAAAACCAGCTTCGAACCAGCCGAAACCAGATAAACCGGAACCAGACAAAAAAGGTTTGACATTAATGTCTATTATCCAGATGAAAGATGTTGTTAAGGATTATTTAATGGGGCAGACAACGGTTCATGCCCTAAAGGGGGTTTCCCTGCGGATCGATGCCGGAGAATTTATCGCGGTCTGGGGCCCATCCGGATCAGGCAAGACAACCCTTTTGAACCTGATCGGCGCCATTGATGAACCTACTTCCGGATATATGGGTTTTAACGGGCGGGACGTCTCAACATTGTCCGATAACAGCAAATCGGAATTACGCAATAAATCGATCGGTTTTATATTCCAGAATTTTAATCTGGTTCCTGTTTTATCCGCGCTGGAAAATGTTATGCTTCCCCTGCAGATACAGGGCATATCAAGATCCGAAGCCATAGAAAGATCGATGAACAGGTTAGAGCAGGTGGGCTTGTCTGATTTTGTAAAGCATAGGCCGGACAAGCTGTCCGGCGGCCAAAAGCAGCGCGTTTCTATTGCCCGTGCTCTGGTTACGAACCCTTCGCTGGTCATTGCGGACGAACCGACCGCGAATCTTGATTCAGATACCGCCATGAAAATTATCGGGTTAATGCGGAAGTTAAACAGCAGGGAAAAAACCACTTTTATCTTTTCTACACATGATCAGCGGCTGCTTGGCAATATGGATCGGCTCATTCGGCTGGAAGACGGACTTATTCCGGAAAAGGAGAAGAACCAGTGACGGCCTGGATTAAAATCGCTTTAAGGAACCTGATTAAAAACTGGCGGCGTTCCATTACCACCGCCCTTGCCATTGCTCTGGGTTTTGCTTCCGTAAGTCTTTTTGCAGGTTTCACGGAATATATGTATTCGGGAATCCGTGCGGTGGCAATTTATGGAACATCCGGCGGGCATCTGAAAATTTTCAGGAAAGGGTTCCTGGAAAAAGGTCAACTTGACCCTGCCCGCTATCTTTTATATCCAAAAGATATAAAGGCTGTCGATGATATATGCCGGGGAAACCCGGACATTATAATTGTTACGCCGCAATTGAGGATTTCCGGGCTTGCAAGCAACGGCAAGGTTTCCACCATTTTTGTCGCCCAGGGCGTTGTCCCTTCCGCAATCGAGATGTTTGCTAAAAAAAGTGATTTTGTGCCAAAAAAAAAGGGGCTGTTTGAGACTCTGAAGCTGTCTGAAGACAAGATGTACGGCGTTGGTATGGCAAGAGGTATGGCCCGTATGCTCGATTTGAAAAAAGGTTCTTATGCGGTGGCCTTTACAAATACATTGGAAGGGCAGATGAACGCTCTTGATATCGAGGTGTTGCAACTTTTTGATACCGGTTCCGACATGAATGACAAAGTCATGCGGGTAACGCTTGCTTTTGCCAGAGAGCTTTATGACACGGACGGCGCCGACCGTCTGGCTGTTCTTCTTGATGAGACCCGGCACACGGAACTTGTCAGGGATCAGTTGCAGCGCCTTTTTACAGAGCGTGGACTCGATTTAGAGGTCAAGACCTGGAAGGAAATGAGCCAGTGGTATAAAAACGTTAAAATCATGTTTGACGTTATATTCACTTTTTTGTTTATCATTGTCTTTTTTATAGTGGTTATGAGCGTGATTAACACCATGAGCATGGCCGTGGTTGAAAGGACAAGAGAGATAGGCACTTTAAGGGCTTTAGGCCTTAAACGCAAAGGGGTGATGGCTCTGTTTGCCGTAGAGAGCTGCCTGCTGGGCCTTTTGGGTGTAATCTGGGGCGCATTTTTAACTTTTCTGGGTTGGTGGTTTGTCGAAGTTATAGAACCTACATGGATTCCGCCGGGTTTGACAAATCGTGCCATTATCAGCATAAAGCTGGTTCCCGAATCGATTCTGTACAGTTTCATCTTTTTAATGATTCTTTGTCTGATCGCCTCAATTATTCCCGCCAGAAAAGCGGCCAGGCAAAACGTGGTGGACGCATTAGGCCATGTATAGGGTATGGAGATAATATATATGAAATTTGGACAGGCAATCTTGATTGCCGTAATATTAATCGGTTTTTTGGGTATAAACGGCTATTGTGCTGAGTTGTCGCCAAAAGAGATTCTTCATCGCTCGGATGAGTCAAGAGGCAACCTGGAAGGCGTAAAGTGGCGGCTTGACATACATTCTCTGGAAAGCGGCCGTCGGCAGGAACGAACACTTGACGTTAAGGCAAAGAGTTATGACTTTCTGGCAACATTGATTTCCCCTCCTAAGGTAAAAGGGCAAAAACTGCTTATGACTTCTCACAATATGTGGTTTGCCAAGCCGGGTTTGAGAAAACCGGTGCCTATCTCTCCCAGGCAGAAACTGGTGGGAGGAGCGGCATACGGCGATATCGCCGCTACAAATTATGCTGAAGATTATGAAGCAAAACCGTTTGAAGATGAGGTAGTCAAAGATGAGCTTTGCTATGTATTTGATCTTGCGGCGGTCAATAAAAAAGCAACTTACGATCGTATCAAATACTGGATATCCAAAGAACGGCTGGTCGGTGTAAAGGCCGATTTTTTTACCATTTCAGGCAAGATGTTTAAATCCGCCGTGTTCGAGTATGAAAACGAGGTGATGATCGATAATAAGCAGCGCCCGTTTATCTCGAAAATGATCATTACCGACGCTATAGTAAAGAGCAACGTCACCACCATGAGTTTTAGCGAACCTCTTCTTATGAAAATTCCTGACTCAACATTTAATCTGAATTTACTTATGACAAGATAAATTGGATCAATGGGTAGAATTTGGGGGTAGAATTTGGGGCAGAAATTGAGCGTTTTGCGAAGGTCTGAATGTGAAAAAGCACTACCGGATTTGTTCAGTATTAGTTTTTGCCCTCCTTGTATCGAGTATGGTCATCGTTTTTATGGTTCCATATGTGTCGTTTGCACGTGAAAAGACACAGACAACGGAAACACTGAAATCTGATGCAGGCCGGTTTTATTCAGATCGGTTTTATTCCGGTCTGGATGATATTGCAAAAGAGGTTAAGGGAGGTTTTAGTTGTATCATAAAGACCATGGCCTTGGGAAGTACGGTAAAGGCAAGCGACTCACCAATAAATCCTGGAAATAATTTGCTGAATATTCCCAGCTACCTGTTTAATTTTGAGCTAAGGCCCGATTTTTACCTTGATTTTCGCAAATTAAATTTAATATTCAAGCCAAGATTTGATCTAAAATGGCAGCGATGGGAAGATGGAAACCGCGGAGGTGACAGCGATACGGATGATGATTTGTTTGTTAACGAATGGCTTGCCCGTTTAAGTTTGAGAAACGATCTGTTTGTCTCCTACGGGAGGGAAAATCTTCAGTGGGGGCCGTCGTTTTTGCTTTCCCCCTCCAATCCTTTTTTCCGGGATAACGGCCAGTCGAATCCCAAACAGGAAGTTCCGGGAATGGATTTTGCGCGTATAGTCTGGATGCCCGGCCCTTTATGGACGGTTTCTCTTATTGCCAATACAGATGAAGGACGCCAGGACTATTCCTGTGATTTTAGACCCGCATATGCCCTTAAACTGGACTATACCACATACAAGAAGTATATAAGCCTGATAGTATCTCACAGGGAGGGAGATCATAAGGGACGTTTGGGTGCGTTTGCAGGGTGGACGGTTTCAGATGCCTTGTTGTTGTATGCAGAGACGGCCCTGTTTTCAGGAGAAGATATTTTTTATCCCGCCCAGGCGCTTGAGGAATGGATACCGGAAGATTCGCCTTTTGCCTTAAAAGACAAGGATTCACTCGAAGGGATATTGCTGTGCGGCGGTTCATATACACTAGAATTCGGCCCTACCCTGACGATGGAATACATATACAACAGCCCCGGGTATGATGACGATGAAATAGAACTGTTTTATGATATCATCGACCGTGTTTCCGGAGCTTTTTATTCTCAAGATTTCTTGTTATCTTTATCGGAAACAGGTTCGGTTCAGTCGATTGTTTCAAGTCTGGGGCTGCTGAGAAAAAACTATCTTATGTTTCAGTATCAACATTCTCAAATACACAATGTTCTTAGCTTGATTTTTCGATATACATATAATATTGATGATCATTCCAGCCGGTTTATTCCGATTGTTGAGTGCGATGTCGGAGACCATTCCCAGGTCTTTTTAATCGGCAGCCAGAATTTTGGTTCTAAAGAGGATGAATTCCGTTTTTTGCTGGACTATAGCTGGATGATAGGTGTTGAATATACTTTTTAAATGTATATAATTATACGCTAAAGATGTTCGGGAACATTTTTTTATAACCAATTTTTTTAATCGGGCAACACAAGGAGGGGAACATGAAATTTTTTAAACGGTTATTTAACTATTTGGTTTTGATGAGTATTTTCGTAATTTTTGCAATGGGTTCAGGCATATCCGGGGTTGCTTATGCCATTGATCTTCAAGATGTTAAAGAGGCGATACAGGCAAAAAACGCCGGGTGGACAGCCGGGGAAACCGCCCTGTCGGAGCTTCCGATCGAGGTAAAAAAGGCGCGTTTGGGGTTGATTGTTTCTGACAGAGATCAGGATGATTTGCAGTACGCACCGGCAAAAGTTACCGTGCCGGCTTCTTATGACTGGAGAGATTACGGCAAGGTTACACAGGTCAGAGACCAGAAAAATTGCGGCAGTTGCTGGGCATTTTCCGCTGTAGGGGCCATGGAGTCGCTGGCGCTGATGGAGGGGATCTCCTCGCCCGATTATTCAGAGCAGTTTCTGGTTTCTTATAACATAAGAAATTCCGGCTGCAGGGGCGGAGCGATGGTTTATGTTAATAATTTCTTGAAAAAACGCGGCACGGTATCGGAAACTTGCATGCCCTATCGCGCCAAGAGCTGGAAACTTCCTCCTCCCTGCAGCGGGTGGGCGGACGAACTTGCCGGCATTGATTCGTGGTCATGGGTTAGCCAAACTGTAAATGCGCTAAAAACCGCAGTATATGAAAACCCTGTTTCCGCGGCATTTTATATTTATGAAGATTTTTATTATTATGAAGAAGGTGTCTACGAATATGTTGAAGGTGACAAACTCGGCGGGCATGCCATAGTTATCGTAGGATATGACGACGCAGCGCAATGCTTTATCGTCAAAAACAGTTGGGGGCCTGCCTGGGGTGAAAACGGATATTTTAGAATCGGTTACTCGCAAGTCACAAACCTGGTGGAATTCGGCAGTGACGCATCAGACTACGACGGGGTATGGCAGTAAATATTAAGTTGTTTTCCGAATAATCTTTAATGTGCTCGCCGGCATTAAAGATTATTCGGAATGATAAAAAAACATGGAGCTCTCCCTGAAAGACCCTCTGAAGGAAAAGATAAAGAGATTTGAACGCTCAACCTTTATCCGTTTCTTTATTGTTCTTGCCTTTATATCTGCATGGGTCGTCTTACATCATTATACCGATTATTCCAGGTACCTTACCAAAAATAATATTTCCATTGCCATCGACGCTGTTCGTGAATTTGTGGCCGGGTTCGGCATTTTTGGCCCGATTCTTTTTATAACGGCCGGTTTTTTAGCTGTTACGATAAATACTCCCACGATTATTATTATATCTTTTTCAGTAATTACCTTCGGACAAATTGCCGGCGCCATTGTTTCTTTCATTATAATATCCATTGCTATTACAATAATTTATTTTGTAGCACAGGTTTTAGGCAGACGATTTGCCAAATGGTTTTTCGGAAAAAGGTTAAAAAAGTTTGAGGAGCGGCTTGATAAGAGAGGCTTGATAACGGTCGTTTATTTGCGGCTTGTTTTTTTTATGAGTCCGGTTCTGAACTGGTTTTTGTGTCTTACAAATATAAGCTATAAAGATATTTTTTTCGGCACCCTTTTAGGAACCGCTCACAACATCGTCCTTACCGTATGGTTAAGCGGCACTATTATCGATCTTATCAAGGCCGGCGCTCCCTTGAATCCGATAAAGACTCCGAAACTTTTACTTCCCGCCTGCATCGGCCTTGCAATTTTTTTAACCGTCAGGATTGTTGATCGCAGTTTTATGAAGCATAAGGCTTTAAGAAACAAAATGAAATAGTTTGTCGTTGACATGCCGGTATGATTTTTCTTATATTCCGTATCTTGGAAAAATTTTTAAAATAGGTTTTAAAATTAAATTCAGGTAAAATAAATTCAGTGAAAAAAGTTCTGGTCATACATTATTCACAAAGCGGGCAGCTAACGGAAATTGTTAAATCTATTACACGGCCTCTATTGCAGAGCAAAAAGATTGAACTTGTATTTGAAGAGTTGCAGCCTGCCGAACCTTATCCTTTCCCATGGCCGCTGATTAAGTTCATCGATGTTTTCCCTGAATCGGTATTGATGGAGCCTCCTGAAATGAAACCTTTTTTATTTGATGCTGATACAAGGTTTGACCTTGTCCTGCTGGCCTATCAGGTATGGTTTCTGTCTCCTTCGCTTCCTGTTACCGGTTTTTTAAAATCGACCAAAGCTTCGGTTATGAAAGATGTGCCGATTATTACGATTGTTAATTGCAGAGACAAATGGTTGATGGCCCAGGAAAAGGTCAAAGAGAGTCTCCGGCGGATTGGAGGAAAGCTCATAGATAATGTCGCTCTTGTTCATCAGGGCAATCCGATAACCACATTGATAACCACATTGCGGTGGTTGTGGGCCGGCAAGAAAGAAGGGTTCTGGAAAATATTCCCGCCTGCCGGTGTAAGTGACGATGATATTAGAGGCGCCGAACGTTTTGGAGAAGCGATTTTACATGCTTTAGAGACAGGAGAAATTGAAAAGCGAGAACCTGTTTTAAAAGGGATGGGAGCTGTCAAGGTTGATGCAGATATCATCCAGCAGGAAGAGGTGGCTCAGCGCAATTTTTTTGTTTGGGCAAAAATATTAAGGGCGGCCGGAAGGCAGGGTGAATGGAAAAGATTGCCGTTTCTGGTTCTTTTTATGTTATATCTTTCATCCCTGATTCTGATATCGATTCCGCTTTCCGTTGTTTTTAAATTAATTATCAATCCGTTAAGAAGAAAAGCTCTGCAAAAAAAGATAGAATATTATGAAAAGCCTTCGGGCTCATCAATTTTACACAAATGATCTTAGCGGGTTACCGGAATGATATATTTTAGGAGGTTATATGGTTGAGCGGAGAAAAGGTTCAGTTTTGATTACCGGCGCATCGACGGGAATCGGCAAAGCATGCGCACTGCTTCTTGATCGGTCAGGATACCGTGTGTTTGCAGGGATACGCAAAGAAAAAGACGGGCAGCGTTTGCAGACGGAAGGAACGGGAAATATTTTTCCGATTACACTTGATATAACCGATGCCGATCAGATCGCAAAAGCCGTGGAGACTGTAACCGATGCCTTAGAACCCGGCAGTGGTCTTGCCGGACTGGTAAATAATGCGGGCATTGTAATGGCGGGACCGCTTGAATTTCTTCCAATCGACAGCTTGCGCAGGCAACTTGAAGTTAACGTGATCGGTCATGTCGCGGTTATACAGGCTTTTTTGCCCTTGATTCAAAAGGGATGCGGCAGGATTGTCAATATCGGATCTACCGCGGCTTTTTTTGCGGCTCCTTTTCTCGGCGCTTATGCCGCCTCAAAATTTGCCATGGAGGCTGTAGCGGATTCTTTAAGACGTGAGTTGCTGCCGAGGGGTATCTTTGTATCGGTTGTTGAGCCCGGTTATACCGAGACACCGATCTGGGACAAAGGCTATGACCAGGCGGATCAGCTTATGGAGGGATTTGCCGCGCATGCAAAAGATTTATATGTTAATCCCTTTAACAGGGGGCGAAAATTTCTTGATAAAGGCCGTCACCAGGCGATTTCTCCTGAAGTTATTGCAAAGGCGGTCAGTCGTGCCATCGGGTCAAAGCGTCCCAAAACACGCTACCTGGTAGGCACCGACACTCATGTGCTGGCTTTAGCCGCCAAGTTTTTACCTGATCGTCTGGGTGACTGGCTGACGAGAAAGTTTTTAGGGACTTGAGTTTTTTATGATAACTTAAAATATCAAGGGGTTTTGCAAATGCCGGTTTGTTCAAAAAACAGAAAATGGAATGAGATGCCGCATATCGATTTTGGAAAACGCTTGTTGAACTTTTTGTTTTTGGTTATGGTATTTATTCTCACGGGGGCGGCCCTGTGGCCCACATGCTGGCTTGTTCTGGCCTGTGCGCCGGGGATAAATTCATCGTTCCACTGGGTTTTGCTGATTTTAGCGGCAATTTTGACCTTTAGCTACTGCTACCTGTTCGGTATTCTGCTTTTGCGTGTTATCATTCCACGCCCCAGGGAAGGTTTTTTCCCCCGAAAACCGGACGGCCGTCCTCCTCCGGA